>JALWLW010000088.1 GCA_027081065.1 Campylobacteraceae bacterium | reverse complement strand
TACGAATTAAAAGAGTCATATTTTCAAGCAGTTTCAAACTCTAGTTGGGCGAACTATGGCTATCTTGTTGCTTTTGAAATCAATTCAGCTTTAAAAGATGAAATAGAAAGATTAAATCAATCTTTTGATATTGGAGTTATTGAGCTAAAATCTAATCCCTTTGAAAGTGAAATACTATTTTCATCCAAATATAAAGAGTTAGATTTTAAAACTATTGATAAACTTTGTCATATTAATAACGATTTTAAAAAGTTTATAACTGATATAGATGAAATTATTACAACGAATGGAAAAAATTATATTCGTGCAAAAAAAGAGTTTAAACTAGAATTTTGTGATAGTACTCTTGATGGTGATTTAGAGATAGAATCCTATTGTAAAGAAAAATATATTCCATTTGAAGATAATGAAGATTTTTAATGTTAAAAGATATTCCCAAGCCAAAACTTGGGAACAAGGGCGAAGCCCTGTAGGGTGTAGTCAGGGGACTACACCCTACGGGCTTTAATAACATACCAATTTTATATAACAGTGCATGGGAAAACAGAAGCACCCTTTCGGAGAAAACAACATGAAAACCATAACACAAAAACTAGACCTAGACCAACACATAAGCAACTTTAAAAACTTCTACGCACGTGACAAAGCTGTGGAGATGATGGGTGATATTAATCAACATTTTAAGTACATTTCTGCTCTGTCATCGGTGGAGTTTCCAACCATGAAAGAGGTTCCAAACCTTGATGAACAGCTCAATAGGCTTAAGAAGCAAGGGATACTTTCGTTAGAGGACATCTATGCTTTTGTAACGATGATAGAGTATTTTAACGCTCTTAAAGCCTCTTCTTTGCCTGAACCACTTAACAAATGGATACGTGAGATTGATGTGCATGAAGAGATTGCAGACATAATTTTATACTTTACATCTGAAGGGAACATTAACCCTGAGCGTGAGCCTGAACTTTATGACATAGAAAAAGCCTTAAAACAGAACAAATCTGAACTCAAAGATAAGCTTTACCGTTTGGCTCACTCTTCGACACTTAAAGATTATTTGGTAGATACCCAAGTACACTTTTTAAATGGCGAAGAGACCCTTTTGGTTCGTGGTGGGTTTAACAAAGTGCTTAAAGCATCTGTGGTTGGGCGTACGGCTGGTGGTTTTTTCTATATTTTACCTCAATCTATCTCTCATTTGAAAGAGAAAGAGTCGACCCTTTTGAGCCGTAAAGAAGAGGTTATTTACCGTTACTGTCAAACTTTTTCGGCGACCATGCACAAGCACTACTTGTTTATGCGATACATCAACCGTGAGTACGACAAGTTTGACCACTACCAAGCACGGGTGCTTTTTGCTAGGACATTTGACTACAACTTCATTTTGCCATCTACTAAAAAAGTGGTAAGACTTGCAGAGTTTTGTCACCCTGCCATAGAGAATCCTAAACCCATAAACATTAACTTGGACAAATCTGTCATGCTCGTAACTGGGGTCAATGCTGGTGGTAAAACCATGCTTCTGAAGTCCCTACTCTCTGCTGTTTTTATGTCTAAAAATCTTCTGCCGTTTAAATGTAACGCAGAAAAAACAGAGGTGGGACACTTTAAAAGCATCGAAGCCGTCATCGACGACCCACAATCAGTCAAAAATGACATCTCAACCTTTGCAGGGCGTATGGTGGAGTTTGCCAAACTTTTTGAAAAAGAGAACGCCATTGTCGGAGTCGATGAGATAGAACTTGGAACCGATTCGGACGAAGCTGCGTCACTTTTTAGAATAATGCTTGATGAGCTACGCAACCGAGGCATCACCTTTATTGTCACCACACACCACAAGCGTTTAGCTTCACTCATGAGTAGCGACGATGATGTGGAACTCATAGCTGCCCTTTACGATGAAGCAAACCGAAAACCTACCTACACCTTTTTACAAGGGAGCATCGGTAAGTCTTACGCTTTTGAGACAGCAGAGCGTTATGGTGTGCCTGTGCACATTGTCGAAAAGGCTAAAAAAATTTACGGAGAGGACAAAGAGAACCTCAATGAGCTGATAGAAAAGTCAACTACATTAGAGCGTGAGATGCGTCTGAAACTTGAAAAGATAGACAAAGATTTAGAAGCAGTAGAGCGTAAAAGAGAAGATTTAGAGAACATTGAGAGTAAACTAAACGAACAACAACGAAAAGCCATTGCCACCCTTGAAAACCGTTACAACGCAGCAACCAAAAGAGCTTTGGAGGCGATGAAAGCTAAGGAGTCTACCGAGGGGCGACGGCTACTTAACGATGCCCATAAACATAAAGAGCGTTCAAAACAAGCTAAAGAGGTTAAACAGCCTAACCAAAGAGTACTTCAAGTGGGTGACCAAGTGAAATATCGCTCTAAACGTGGGGAGATTTTGAGCATACGAAACAAAGAAGCCACCATAGAAGTTGATGGACTTAAGATGCGTGTGCCACTAAATCAACTTCGTTACCTAGAGAGTCCCACTAAAAAAGTGGTTAAAAAACCAAAAACTGTGGTTAATATAGAGAAACCTACTAGAGGGGCAATCTCTATTAAACTGCTAGGTTGTTATGCTGACGAAGCCATTGAAAAGCTAGATGTCTTTTTGTCTGATGCTTTGGTATCTGGATTTTCTGAGGTAGAGATTATTCATGGGACAGGTGGAGGAGTTTTAAAGAAAGTGATAATTGACTACTTAAAAGCTTACCCAAAACTTCAATCTTTTCATGGTCTAAAAGGAAATCTTGGGATTACGGTTGTAAAGCTTTAAAAAAGCTATTCAACCTTTCTAAAAGCACAAATTTGTTTTGCCAACAAATCAGTAATGGTCTCGCGTCTGTTAATGACATGGGTAATATTAAGGTCAGAAATACTTTCTTCTTGTGATTTATTTTTGACAGTAACTACAGAATTGATATTTTCACCAAAAGAGTCTATGTTTTCACAAATAAGCCGTACTTGATGAGGGTTATTGACAGCTGAAAAAATGGCTGTACAAGACTTAATGCCAAAATGTTCTAAAACAGATTTTTGAGCTGCATTGGCTAAATAAATATTCTCTTCACCTTGAGCAATTGCTTCATCTACTAACTTGACATCATGCTCTAAAATAACATACAAAACATTATTGGCTTTAAATCGTTTCACCAGCATCTTACCTACAGCTCCATATCCACAGACAATAATATGGTCAGTATAACCAGTAGAAGTCATTGCACGTTCACGTAGTGCTGTGGGTTCTTTAAAAAAGATATTAGCCAATGCTTTAATATTTTTCAAAATAAAAGGGGTTAATATCATAGAAAGAACAATGGTAACAATCATTATCTGATTGGTTTGGTCAGAGATGATATTATTTACATTTGCCAATGCAAAAATAGCAAGAGCAAACTCTCCTACTTGCATAAGTGCCAAAGCACTTTTAATTGACGAGCGTTTTTGCATAAAATATTGCATTGCCATAAAAAGAACCAATGCTTTTAAGATCATAATTGCTATAAGTAATCCTAAAATGGTAAAAATAAAGTTACCTACAATAGTCACATCAATCTGCATTCCAATAGTTACAAAAAAAATCCCTAACAATATGTCTCTAAAAGGAACTAAGTCAGCCTCTATTCGGTAACGGTACTTTGTCTCTGCAATGGTCATACCTGCAATAAAAGCTCCTAACGAGTAAGAAAAACCAAAATACTCAGCCAAAACAGAAGCTGCAATAACTGTTAGTATTACAGCTGCTAAGAAGATTTCTTCAGATTCAGAAGTGGTTACCCAGTCAAAAAAACGTTCTATAAAATATTTACCCACCACAAAAAGAATAGCAAAAACAATCGCTGCTGAGACCAATGTCTCTAAAAGCATTTCAGGAACAGAAGCATTCACCGAGGTAAAAATAGAAATCATTAATAACATCGGAATAACAGCTAAATCTTGAAAAAGTAAAATACCTAAAACCACCCGTCCATATTCAGAATGAATTTCACCACTCTCATTTAAAACTTTTAAAACAATCGCTGTAGAAGAGAGTGAAAGTGCCATACCAATGACAATGGCGTTTTTAACTGTAATGTCAAAAAAAGTAAATGCTAAAAAAGTAAATAGAAGTCCAGAGAGCAAAACTTGTAAAGCACCATAAACAAAAACCTCTTTCTTCATCGCTTTCATTTGCGCGATGGAGAATTCAAGCCCTATAGTAAACATAAGAAAAACGATTCCAAACTCTGCTAAATGACCTAAGGTCTCTTTTGAAGCATCTCCAAAATAAAAAATTTGTGCAATCACAAAACCTGTAAAAATATACCCAATAACAGTAGGAATACCAACTTTTTTTAAATATACATTAATGATGGTAGCAATACCAATGGTAACAATAAGCCCTATTAACAGATGTTCCATGTAACTTTTCTCCCCATCTTTTTTACTTAAATATATTATGTCATAGCTAAAAACTCCACTACATTAGATATAAAATTAAATAATAAAGGTCATAATGTTACATTATTTCACTTTACCTAAAAACTTTTGTACAATCAGTTACTATTGCATCAGGTACCGTTGCAATAGTCATAAATTTTTCCATAGTTAACTTAGGATACATAAGTGACAAATAATATTTAGGATCTAATATTTTAGCTTCACCATTTTCTATAAGTAAAGGATAAGGCAACATACCTGCATTATTTAATCCAATTTTCTTTGGAAATTTTCTTGTACGTTTATTGAGTTTAACCCCTATTAAAGTAGCTCCATTGGCTAAAGTAATAGAATAAGCAACCCGTTTATTATCTTTTAATTTAGCTATTAAATTATCTCCACGTGCAACAACAATATGGTCTTTAAAATAAGGTAAATTTTCCATAAATTGATACTTAGGCAGAAGCTGAAACTTTAATTTATCATCTGAATTCACAGCATCTTTAAACTCATTTACTAAAGCTGTTAAAAGTTTCGTTGCTTCAACTTCATCAAAGTCATCTTGTAAAAATGCTTTTGCTAAATACAAAGGATTCGTAATACTCACCTTTTTATCTTTTTTATTAATCAAAAGTCTTAATGTCCCTAAATGCCCTTTGTTCTCTTTTAATGCCATCGCTTGTAACGCTTCACTTGTAAAGACAATAGAGATAAGTTGTTTCTTTTTATCTAAAGGCTCTACTGTTATAATATCAAATCCAGCATTTTCTAATTTTGACTTTGCCTCATCAATAGAAAGTAAGCCTGTTCTAATATACGTAGCTATACGTCCTTTATCTACTTTTCCTACCATCACATCATTAACATGAGCTAAAGAAGCACCTTTTCCATTTTTACCATATCGTTCATCAGAAGTCATATAATTTGGAGGTACACGCTTTGAAAATTGAATACTACGATTATTAGTTGACTGATAACTATTCTGAATTTTAATAGCTTTTGGTACAGTTGGAATAACTATCTGAAGTATATTCTGCTCTTTTTTAACTTCTTCTTCCTTCACTTTCTCTTGTATCTTTTGCTTTTCTATATTTTTTTCTTTTACTATTTTTTTCTCTACTGTAGGTGCTATAACTCTCTTCTCTTTCGCTTCTTCACCTTCAATATGAAATCCTAACTCTTTAAAAATACGCTCAACTGAAGCTGAAATTTCTCTCATATAGGCAATTTTCTTTGGATCTTTAATTCCTGTGGTTGCTATCCAATTATCAACTGAGGCATAACCCACATGTAGCTTGTTTGAGCCTTTTGGAATATAGAAGTAAACAGAACACGGAGCAAATGCCCCAGCATGAGGTGAACCATGGTTAAATACTGTATTTGAAAACTCAAAATGACAAAGTGAAGAAACCCAATAAGCATCATACTCATTAAATTCTAAATCTAAATCATCATACTCAAACTTAATATCTAAAAATCCTGCAATAATAAATTTATTTTTCACAAAAAGACCATCATGCTCTACAATAAACTCTTCAACATACTCTTCTATATCATCCACGTCTCCTATATCTTTTACCATCTTTAAAAGTGGGTTCTTAGGTAAAGTTTGTGTATAAGTGAATGTTTTACGTTCAGTTGGCTTCATTTCAGATTCAATATGTTGATCTACTTTTGACATCATGGCTCGAAATGACTCTTTTGTCTCTTCATCACTTTCACCAATAATTTTAAGCATTGTCTCGGCATTCAAATGCCCATACCAAGTGGTATCACCACCCTCTTCCTTATCAAACTTTTTATACGCCAAAAGATTAAAAGGAGCATATGCTCCAAAATCAGGGTTCTTAATGAGTAGACTACGTAGAGATTCTATATCAAAAATAGTATAAAAACTTAAAAGATCAAGATTTTTCTCTTTAAAGGTATTAAAATAATGATTTTCAAGATGTTCATTTTTAGCTGTTGCTCTAAAACCAACCTCTCCTAAATTCTCAACCATAGATTTTAAAGCTGTCTCAGGCTGACCCTTTGTTCCATAAAGTTCAATTAACACTGATTGGTTATTATCTTTTTTTAAAGTTTTAACTACTTTTTTAGTAGCTACTGCACCTTCTTTTGTAAAACCCAACTCTTCAAATATACGTTCAACCGAAGATGAAATTTTTTTCATATAGGCAATTTTATCTTGATCTGTAATCCCCGTCGATGAGAGCCAATTATCTACTTTTGCATACCCCACATGCAGTTCACCAGAACCTTTTGGAATGTAAAAATAGACAGAACATGGTGCAAAAAGTCCTGCTTGTGGATCACCATGATTAAACACAGCATTAGAAAATTCAAAATGACAAAGTGATGAAACCCAAAAAGCATCATAAGCTTCAAAATCTAAATCTAAATCATCATACTCAAACTTCACATCTAAAAAACCTGCAATAATAAAATTATTTTTTACAAATAATCCATCGTGTTTTACAATAAACTCTTCAACATATTCTTCAATATCATCAAGATTACCAATTTTTTTTACCATCTTCAATAGCTTCTCTTTAGGTAAAGGTTTATCAAAAGTTAATTTTTTATTTTCTGTAGGCTTCATCTCCTCTGTTACAAACTTATCTAACTTAGACATCATGGCTTGATACTTTACTTTTAATGCTTCATCTTTTTCGCCGATGATAGCCAACATAGTATCTGTCGCTAAATGCCCATACCACATAGTGTCTCCACCATCTTCATTGTCAAACTTTTTATAAGTTAAAAGGTTAAAAGGTACATAAGCAGCGAAATCAGGGTTTTCAATTAAAAGTTCACGTAAAGACTCTAAATCTGTCACTGTATAAAAACTCAAAAGATCAAGATTTTTTTCTTTAAATTTATTATAATAATGATTTTCAAGGTGTTCATTCTTTGCTGTAGCCCTAAATCCAATACTATCTAGTTTAGCAATCATTGTTTTTATATCTGATTCAGCTAAACCTTTTGTTCCTTGTAATTCTGTTAATACAGAAGCCAAAGAAAATATTGTTGATAAGAACAATATTACCAATACCTTTGAAATATTATTTAATCTCATGAAATGCCTTTTTTACAGTTAAACCCAAATTTACTAGACTTAATTGTTTACTTAGAGAAATAATAACATTTTTTGATGATTAGGATTAATTTGTATGAGTTTTATAGAAGAAATAGTGAAGAATAGCTACCAGAAGTGACTTGGTAGCTTTAGCTAAACAGTTATAAAAAACTATTTAACATCTTTAATTGTACTTGAAACATCATTTGAAGCTATTTTAGTAGTTTCAGTAACATTTTTACTAGCTGTATTTGATACATCAGATACATCATCAGTAACTGTTTTAGCTGTTGCTGAAGCCTCTGTTGTTGCTGTCTTTACTGCTGTACTAGCTTCTGTTGTTGCTGTTTTTGCTGTCTCTTTTACATCTGTTGATACTGTCTTCATTGAACTCGTAGCATCTGTTACTGCTGATTTAGCATTCCCTGATGCTTCTGTTACTGCTGTTGTTGATGCATCTTTTGCATTCTCTGCTAGTGTCTTTACTGAAGCTGTACCATCTGTTGATACTGTTTTTACTGAAGATGTTGCATCATTTGACACTGTTGTTACATTCTTTGTAGCATCTGCTGATACTGTTGAGATATTTTTTGTTGTATCTGCTGATACTGTTTTTATAGCATCATTTACATCTTTTGATACAGCAACTGATGCATCTTTAATATCTTTTGATGCTATTGTCGCACCATCTTTAATATCTTTTGTTGTGTTTGTAAGTGCATCTTTTGAATCTTCTGCTACTTCTACTACTGAATCTCTTGAGTCTTTTGAAGTTGAAACTTCTGCTGTTTTTAAGTCATCAGATACTTTTACTGATGAATCTTTTACATCTGAACTTACATTTGTTACTGTTCTCTCTGCTGATTTTGTACTCTCTACCACACCATCTTTTACTGACGATATCGAATCTTTTGCATCTTTACTCATTGCAACAGCTGCTTCTTTCATATCTTTAAACATATCTCCCATAGAAAACTCTGCTGAAGCTGATGAAATCATTGCTGCTGTTATTGCTGAAATTAGTGTTACTTTTGTCATTTTTTGTCCTTAATTCTTTGTTTTTTATTTGTTCGAAGAAATATTAACGATAGTTTCTTAAAACAAAACTTAAATCAATATAAATAATATACATTAATAAAATATATTTTAAATAATCAATATAAATGATGATTATTTAACATCTTCTATTGTTTTTGTAACGTCATTCGTAGCTGTTTTAGCTGTATTAGAAACATTTTTAGTAGCTGTATTTGATACATTAGATGCATTATCAGTAGCTGTTTTTACTGTCTCTGAAGCTTCTGTTGTTACTGTCTTTGCTGCTGTACTCGCTTCAGTTGTTGCTGAAATTGTTGCATCTTTAATATCTGTTGAAACTGTTTTTACTGAAGAAGTTACTTCTGTGATGCTAGATTTAGTATTTTCTGAAACTTTTGTAATTGCTGTTTTAGCTGTATCTTTTAAACTATCTGACACAGTAGTTAATGAAGATTTTGCATTATTTGAAATTGTATTAACTGAACTATTTAAATCACTTGATACAGTATTAGCTGAAGTTGATGCTTCATTTGAAACAGTTGTTATATTTTTACTTGCATCAGTTGAAAGTGCTTTCGTTGTTGCTACTGCATCAGTTGAAAGTACAGTTGTGGTCTCTTTCATATCTTTAGTAGCAATAGTTGCAGAATCTTTAAGGTCTGTTGTTGTTGCTTTAAGAGACTCTTTAGTGTCATCAGATAAATCCGTTGCTGTTCCAGATATATCTTTAGATGAATTAACTTCTGCAGTTTTTAAATCATCAGATACTTTTACTGATACATCTTTAACATCTGAACTCACATTTGTTACTGTTCTCTCTGCTGATTTTGTACTCTCTACTACACCATCTTTTACTGATGCTACTGAATCTTTCATATCTTTGCTCATCGCAGTAGAAGCTTCTTTCATCTCCTTAAACATGTCCCCAAAAGAAAAATCTGCTGTTGCTGTTGTCACCATTGCAGCTGTAATAGCTGAAATTATTGTAATTTTTGTCATTTTAAATCCTCGTATTTTAAATTTTGAGAATTATAACTTTACCTTTATTCTAAATAACTTAAAATTATCTATTTTATTATACTAAGTAATACACTATATAAATAACATTAATTAACAAAATAATATTATTTTCTATAAGATATTCAAATTAGCTTAAAAAATGGAGGAGAAAAAATATTAAAGTTACTAATAAAATTAGTAACTTTAAATAGAAGAAGAATAAAAACTATTTAGCGTCTTTAACTGTGTTTGAAACATCATTTGTTGCTGTTTTAGCTGTATCAGAAACATTTTTAGTAGCTGTATTTGATACATCAGATGCATCATCAGTAACTGTTTTAGCTGTTGCTGAAGCCTCTGTTGTTGCTGTCTTCACTGCTGTACTAGCTTCTGTTGTTGCTGTCTTTACTGCTTCTTTTGCATCTGTTGATACTGTTTTCAATGAACTCGTAGCATCTGTTACTGCTGATTTAGCATTTCCTGATGCTTCTGTTACTGCTGTTGTTGATGCATCTTTTGCATTCTCTACTAGTGTCTTTACTGAAGCTGTACCATCTGTTGATACTGTTTTTACTGAAGATGTTGCATCATTTGACACTGTTGAAACATTTTTTGTTGTATCTGCTGATACTGTTGAGATATTTTTTGTTGTATCTGCTGATACTGCTTTTGTAGCATCATTTACATCTTTTGATACAGCAACTGATGCATCTTTAATATCTTTTGATGCTATTGTCGCACCATCTTTAATATCTTTTGTTGTGTTTGTAAGTGCATCTTTTGAATCTTCTGCTACTTCTACTACTGAATCTCTTGAGTCTTTTGAAGTTGAAACTTCTGCTGTTTTTAAGTCATCAGATACTTTTACTGATGAATCTTTTACATCTGAACTTACATTTGTTACTGTTCTCTCTGCTGATTTTGTACTCTCTACCACACCATCTTTTACTGACGATATCGAATCTTTTGCATCTTTACTCATTGAAGTAGCAGCCTCTTTCATGTCTCTAAACATATCTCCAAAAGAGAATTCAGCTGAAGCAGTTGTTAATAATGCTGCTGTCGCAGCACTTATGATTATGATTTTTTTCATATCGGGACGTCCTTATGTATTATTATAAGCGAATGATAATATATATTATTTTAAATAGTACTTATAAAGCATAAAAAAAAATAATTAAAATAGTTGCTATCTCTAAAAGTAATTTACTAAAATCAACAAATAATAAAGCAAATATTTACATTGTTAAGTTTATGAGCTTAGTAATAATTTGTTATAATAAATATTATAAGTATCAAAAAGGATAATCTAAATGAAAAAACTACTACTAATACCCGTCATACTATTTGCTTCTACCCAAGTTAATGCCTACACTCAAGCTGAGAGAATTTCAGACATGCAAAAAATGGCACAAGCAATGCATGACATACAAGATGGATTTTTTTATAACAACCTAGACATTGTTAAAGATGGCGTTAAAACCCTCAAAGATACGGTGATTAAGATAAATCAAACAGATTCAGAAATTGCTGATAAGGATGTTTATGAGAAGTGGTTACGTAATAATGTAAAAATGACACAAAAAATTCAAAAAAAAATTGTTCGTAAAGCAAATGATATAGAAGAACGATTTGCAAATGGCGACCCAAAACAAGCATTACAAGCCTACAATAAAATCTCAAAACAGTGTTTACAATGTCATGTACAATTACGTAAATGGTAAAATTTAACTTTTTAGCTAGAAGATATTAAAAAAGTATTATTTGTAGCATTACTACTCACTCTGTAAAGTTATAATACTACAACATAAATAATACTAATTCTTAAAAATCAAATAAAGCTTTTCACTCTCATTAGAATAAATTGAAATAGCTTTTTTAGAAACCAACTTCATCTTTGTTAATTTTTGAATTTCATTAACTTTATGATAATACTGAGTAATAGCATCTTGACTTTTAACAAAACACTCTTTTTGTTTTTCAAAAAGAGTAAAATCCATATAATATTCCCCTGCTTCTTCATCATAATCAGAATCAATGGTCACAAAACGATCGCCTCCATCTTTAATGAAAGATCCAGCAGCCACTACTTTAAAAGCAAACAGTGTATTAATATCAAAAATAAAGTGCCCACCAACTTCTAAATGTTCTTCTATACATCCTAAAAAACGCTTTAAGTTTTTTTTATCTAAATAATTAACCATATCAAAAATAGCCGTGATAACATCAAACTTCCCCTCTAGCTTACATAGATCAATACACTGCGCATTTAAATTTTTAGCTTTTGTTCTCTCAACCATAACGGGACTAAGGTCAATACCCAAAGTTCTTACATGGGGTTGTTTTTCTGCTAACTCTAAAAGAAAGCTACCCGAACCACAACCTACATCTAATAAAGTTTTAAACTGCATAGCCTCTAATGTCTCATGATAATACTCATTTAACAAAGGCGTTACTTCATCAACACCTAATAAATCTTCAACCTTAGCATAGAGGTCAAGTGCATTTGACATACTTGTTATCCTTTTTTTACTTTCAATGCATTTTTCATGCCCTGAAATATTAATGTCTCATCAAACAAAACATTTTCAAAAAAACCAGAAAGAAATTCACCATCTCCACCTGAGATATAAAGTTTTTTATTAAATTGATGCTTTTCTATGAGCAATTTTATTGAAGAAATTATACCAAAACTTATGGCATCTATTGTTGTCCTAGGTAGAGTATCTAACGATATATCTCTATTTAATTTTATCTCTAACGCAGGAGAAATACTCGCATAAGCATCAATATAGGCTTTAAGTCCAGGAAGTAAAAACCCTCCAACATATCTTCCCTCTTCAACAACATCTACGGTAATAGCAGAACCAGCACTTACAAAAATTCCATTTGTATGAGATAGACAAATAGCCTTACGGTCAATGCCCATGGTATCATACTCATTTTCAATATACATAAACCTAGAAACATCTTCCCAAGTTTTTAAAGTACTCAACTGTTCCTTGAGTTGATGTTTAACTGTAATGTATTTTACCTGCTCATCTCTATACTCACTTAAAGCTTCTTCATGACTAAGATGAATCACCTCTTTACCATTATAGAGATGTATTCGACTGTTTCCTATGTCAGCTAAATATGTAATCTGCTTAAGCATTAAAAATATATTCTAAATTTTCTTCCATCGCCTGAAAATTCTCTTCAAATTTTTCAACTATTTTGCTAGTTTCTTTATCTGTAATATGATTCAACTCTTCTGTAATAAACTTTTTCGACGCTAAAAATTCTTTTACTTCATCAATCTCTTTTTTACTATATAACTCTTCATAAACTTTATTAAAATCATGATTTAATTGTTTTTTTAATTGATTATTTGAAACTTGTAAATTCATAACTGCTGTTAGTAACTCTTTGTTTTGTTCTTGTAATTGGAAAAGTATTTGTTGTAACGTTTGTTTATTCATAATAAACCCTTATTTAATTAACTCTCTTAAAGAGTAGATTGTAGCAAAATTTCGATATAATTTAAATCATGTATGAGAGAAATAGCCAATATAACTTAAGACCCACTGCAAAAGATTGTTCGGTAAGTGACAAACCATGCCCTTATATCCCAAATACAAAAATGAGCGTAAACCACCGACAAGTTGATGTGGTTACACAAAGTTTTGCCACCCGTGTTACCCAACGTGGCTGGAGACGCTTTGGACGCAACTATATTTACCCAGAATGTGCTGACTGTACGGCATGTAAAAGTTTACGTATTGATGTCAAAAATTTTAAACATTCAAAATCTCAAAAAAAAGCCATTAACCGAAACGATGATACTCAGATTACGGTAAGAGAACCCAGTTCTACCCAAGAACATGTAGATCTTTACAATAAATATCATACATACAAAGCAAAAAAAGATGGATGGATACATAAAGATATTGGACGAACAGAGTATTATGAAACATATGTTTCTGGTGCTTTTGAGTTTGGAAAAGAACTTCGTTACTACATAGATGACAAACTTGTTTGTGTTGATTTAATTGATATTTTAGATGATGGCATTTCTGCTGTTTATTGTTATTACGACCCTGATTATCCTCGTTTTTCTTTAGGAACTTACTCCCTACTCTACCAAATACACTTAGCAACAACATTGGGTCTTAAATGGGTCTATCTTGGTAATTGGATTGAGGGTTATAAAGCTTTTGAATACAAAGAAAAATTCCAGCCATTAGAAGTACTAGAGGGGTTTCCAAAAATTGTAGAGCAACCTTTATGGAAACCTTGGATGAAAAATTTATAACTTTACTTTCCCTCTAAAAAGCCACTTCCTACATTGACTAAAATAGGGTTTTGCTGTTTAAACTCTTCATCTGAAAAAACAAAACGAAAGTTATCCATATATTCAACCAAAATTTCATAAGCTTCACGTATCTCTTGAAATTTTTCAGTTGAGCCATCCTCCATATCAGGGTGGTACTTTCGTGAGAGCTTCAAGTATTTTCTTCGTACATCTTCTTTTGTGCGTAAAGAGATAAGCTCTAAACTCTCTACAGCATCTTGAAATTCGGACAAAGAGACTTGATGCATACTAAATCTCCTAAGAGTCTAACTTTAGTACAGCCATGAATGCTTCTTGAGGAACATTTACAGACCCAATGGCTTTCATACGTTTTTTACCAGCTTTTTGTTTGTCTAATAGTTTACGTTTACGTGTAATATCTCCCCCATAACACTTCGCTGTTACATTTTTACCTGTAGATTTAACATTGGTTCGAGCAATAATTTCATTGCCAATACTCGCTTGAATGGCTACTTCAAATAGTTGTCTTGGAATCAACTCTTTTAATGATTGGACAAAAGCTAAACCTTTCGTTCTAGCCCTATCACGAGGAACAATAATAGAAAGAGCATCTACCACATCTCCAGCTACTTTAATGTCGAGCTTCACCAAGTCTCCTGGTCTAAAACCAATAGGTTCATAATCAAAACTCGCATACCCTTTTGTGGTACTTTTTAATTTATCATAAAAATCTAATACAATTTCATTCATCGGAATATCATATTCTAAAAGAACCCGTTCAGAATTAATGTAGTCCATCTTAATCTGCATACCACGACGATCATTAAGTAGCTTAATCACATTTCCTAAGTAGTCATTAGGTACTAAAATAGTCGCTTTAATATAAGGTTCAAAAATCGTATCAATCTTCATCGGTTCAGGTAATTCAAAAGGGTTTTGAATGTCTATTCTTGTACCATCATTTTGTAAAACTTCATAAACAACCGTTGGAGCAGAAGCAATCAGTTCAAGATTAAACTCACGCTCCAAACGCTCTTTAATCACTTCCATATGTAACATACCTAGGAAACCTGTTCTAAAACCAGACCCCAATGCCAAAGAGGACTCTGGCTCAAATGAGATAGAGGAGTCATTAAGCTTTAACTTATTTAGAGCATCGCGTAAATCTTCAAACCTATCTGTCTCAATAGGGTAAATACCTGCAAATACAAAGGGTTTAGCTGGTTCAAAACCTTCAATAATATCTGCTGTAGGATTCTTAGCATCCGTTAGGGTATCTCCTACTTGAAGCCCTTCAACAGTTTTTTGACCTGTAACCACAATACCAATTTCACCTGTTCTAATCTTGGATGTTTTAATAGGAGCAATAGGATTTGGATACATAAGGTCAAGTACAACATGCTCTTCTTGTGTACTCATAATCTTAATCTTTTGACCCTTTTCAATACTACCTTCATAAACACGCACCAATGCCAAAGCCCCTAAATAGTTGTCAAACCATGAATCATAAATCAAGGCTTTACAAGAAGCATCTGCATCACCACTTGGAGCAGGAATAAGATCAACAATAGCATCAATGAGTTCAGGAACACCCAAACCAGTTTTAGCTGAAACCAAACAATGCTCAGTACAATCAATACCAATGGCATCTTCAACCTCTTCTAACACACGCTCTGGTTCGGCTGCTGGTAAATCTATCTTGTTGACCACTGGTAAAAGTTCAAGGTCATTTTCCATGGCAATGTAGACATTGGCAATGGTTTGTGCCTCAACCCCTTGTGCAGCATCAATAATAAGTAACGCCCCCTCAGAAGAGGCCAAAGAGCGACTCACTTCATATGAAAAGTCCACATGTCCAGGGGTGTCAATGAGGTTTAAAATATAATGCTCACCGTCACGTTCATAGTCGAGCCGAACCGATTGAGCTTTAATCGTAATACCACGCTCTTTTTCAATGTCCATCGTGTCCATCACTTGGGCTGACATCTTTCGCTCAGATACAGCTGAACACTCTTGAATAATTCTATCAGCCAAGGTAGACTTTCCATGGTCAATATGAGCAATAATCGAAAAATTACGAATATTTTTTTGAGGGACGTTAAAATCTGACATTAGTTCGCCGTTCCAAAGATAGAATTTAAACTCTCATTATGATAAACCCGTCTAATAACTTCTGCTAACATCTTAGAAGTTGATAAGACTTTAATTTTGTCACATTTATTAGAGTTTTCAGTAGTAGCAATGGTATCAGTAATCACTAACTCATCCAGCTCCCCTTTTTGAATACGCTCATAAGCAGGACCAGAAAGCACAGGATGAGTACAACACGCCATGACCGACGCTGCTCCTTGTGCTTTAAGTGCAGCTGCTCCTTTTACCATTGTTCCTGCTGTGTCTATCATATCATCTATCATAATCACATCTTTACCCTCAACATCACCAATAATATTCATGACTTCTGATTCATTAGCTTTTTCACGTCGTTTGTCTACAATCACCATATCAAGCCCTAAAGACTTAGCAAAATATCTAGCACGAGCAACCCCTCCAATATCTGGACTAGCAATCACTGGATTTTTAAAGTTTTTAGACTGAATATACTCTTTAAAAAGTACAGCACCATAAAGGTTGTCTACAGGAATATCAAAAAAACCTTGAATTTGAGAAGCATGTAAATCAATGGTAATCACACGCGTAATTCCTGATGTTTCCATAAGGTTAGCAACAAGTTTTGCCGAAATCGGTACACGTGGTTCTGCTTTTCTATCTTGTCTTGCATAACCATAATAAGGCACAACAGCAGTAATAGACTTTGCAGAAGAACGCTTTAGGGCATCTGTCATAATTAACAATTCCATTAAATTAGAGTTTGCAGGAGCAGAAGTAGGCTGAATAATAAACACATCTTTACCTCTAACACTCTCTTCAATTTTAACATTTATTTCACCATCTGAAAACTGTTTCATTCTCGCTTCTGAAAGTGGTAAGTCTAGTTCTTTTGAAATTTGTTCGGCAAGTTCTGGATTGGCTGTACCAGAGAAAAGCATGTATCCTCGCATTAGAGTCCCTTAATATGTTATAGTATGAGCGAATTTTACCAATATTTGGCTAATACTGTGATGAGAGCTTATAAGACTCTTTTAGCTAAAATGAATTCAACTATTGTTTGAGGAGGAATATAGATGTTTAATTTACTATTAGCACTGACAACGGGTCTTATTATTGGTTGGAACTTTCATGTTTTTTTTATGCAACTAACCCCTCCTAAACTCTTAATAAATGATGTTAATGATTCAACAATATCACAACTCAAAAGCACTCCTCTTCAAGAGTGTCCAAAAAAATTAGAAACAATTAAAACCGTTAAAAAAACAGTAGTTACCCCCCTCACTGAAATACCATTACCTCCAAAGAAAAAACCTACTAGCTTTTCCGAACTTTTAGATAATGACCTTTTTTCTGATGCCATGATGCTCTATGTAGATGCGAATGAAGCAAAATTACTTTTATATCAAACTACTTTATTAAAATATTTTGAAGTGAAAGTTAAGACCACACCCCAAAAAGTTATTGAAGAGATGCTTGAATTCCAAGAACTCGAACCTAGTACGAAAAAAAATAATATGGAAAGCTTTCATGAATTAGCAGATAATCACTATGAAGAAAAAGCAAAAATTTTATTTAATCTAATCAAAGAAAAACTAACCAAAGCCAATGAATATACTTACCAACTAGCTCTTCAAAAAATAGGTGAACATTTTGCTATTGATGTAAAGATAAATGATAGTCTCGTTACTTTACTTTTAGATACAGGGGCAACACTCACCATGGTTAATGAAAAAAAATTATCATCTACTTTAACACTTCTTCAAGAAAATATTCAACTCAATACAGCTGGAGGAGAAATAACAGCACAACTTCAAGAAGCTGACACCTTTTGTATTGGAGAGATAGAATTAGAAGCATTTCAAATTGTCTCTTCAAGCTTTGAACAAAAAGATGCTGATGGACTTTTAGGTATGAACTTTTTTAAAAAATTTAAATTTAAAATAGACCAAGAAAAAGCACTCTTATACTTATCTAGGCTCTCCTCTTCTGAATAAACCAAAGCAACCCTAATAAAATCAAAACTAAAGGAACGCCAACCTGAACCCAAGCCGAAAGTTTAACTGTTTTACTCAAAATCTCATTATGCTTCTCTTTGTCAATCTCAATCCCTGCCATGTTTGCCATATGGTTCATGGCTGAAATAGCCAAGTCACCCTTAGGAATGTTTTGATGACAGGCATAACACGCCCCTTGTCTGTCAAGGGTGTCTCTTTGTTTTTTAGACAAAAGGTTAGCCAAAGTCCAATGATTGTCAACTGTTTGTACCTGTGTTCCATTTTCGTCAAGCATGACAGAGTAGTCATGCTTCAAGTTTGGAATAGCAGGAATTTGCTCATCTACTTTTCTAGGCAATACTTTACCATCAGCAGTCATTAGGTCAACAATGGTAGTCTTTGATTGATCAGCGAAATATTTTCCACCTTCAATCCCCATGCCCAATGCTTTTTTAGAAGTATGACAAGACTCACAAGTTCGTGACTTTTTAGAAATGGTATGGGGGTTTACTTGTGACATGGTAATGCTGTTTTGCCCCTTTGCTCCTGCTCCTTCCACATTTGGAATTTTTACAATATGGTTTTGAAGTAAAGCATTTCCATCTCTTCCTATGACCGTTATGGTTGTCTGACAACCAGGAATGGTAGGTGAAACACGCCCCTCACCATTGACTGATAGTGCTGGGTCTTCCCAGCGTAAATAACTTCTGGTCTCCGTGACCTTACCATCTACTAAAAAATCTTTTAGCGTCTCTTCTCCAGAGTTTCCATGTATGTCATAGGCATGAGAAGCAGCCAAATAATCAGGGTTTTGTTTACCTTGTGAATAGTCAATCTTGACATGACAACCATAACATTGAGGAGCCCAAGTTGCATGACAAGTATAACACTCTAGCTTGTCGGTATGGGCTTCTATTTTGTCCATAGCTACCAATGCTTTTTTAGAAAGTTTTTTTCTCTCTTTTAGATACTTTAACGGTTTAAGTTCAATATCTTTTCCCGAAGCCAAGTGCATCATGACTTTATCGCCATGACGCACAACTTTAGTCATAGGGTTTCCACGAGCTGAAAGTAAAAAACCATCTCCTTTCTCTTTGGGAATAGCCCCTTTTTTTAAATATTCAGCCAAAGTTTTTGTTGTCCCTCTGCCTTTTCCCTCTTTTGGTTTGAGTTCAAACTCATCAGAATAACCCAAAGGTAACTCCCAAGGGTACTTTTTAGTAGTTCCATGACAATCTTGACACTCAATCTCCACAGCTCCAAGATTTGCCCCTGTCATGAAGCCGTCTCCATGCATATCATTAGAAGTATGACAATCTTGACAAAGCATACCTTTGCTGTAATGAATGTCTTCAGTCAAATGTAAATAACGCTTAGTATGTAACTTAGGCTGAACATTTCCGTCGCTATCAAAAGGTGCACCATATGAAGTCTCCATCAATCCTTGATAACTTACCCCAATTCGTTTTCCACGGTTGTGACAAGTGGTACAAGTCTCAACAGGTACACCAGAATACTTTGTGCCGTGTACATTTACTTTAACTTTACGTGATGACTGAATCTGATGGGTTAACATATGTCCAGCTTGGGTGTGTGAAATTTTTGAGTCATTTCCCTCATAAAACCCTTCATTAGAATAAGGAATATGACAAGAAGCACAACCCATTCCACGAAAATCTCCACGACGTTTTCGACCTTTTCCTCCTGTATGACACCGTAAACACTCTTGTCTTAAGTAAGTATAAACAGATAGTAATGGGTCAATTTCAACCTCATCAGCTGTGGGTGCTTTGGGAATTTTTTTAGACGCTTTAGGAAAAGCCTGTGGCTCTTTTTGGGACAATATCTTCATATACTCTTGGTAAGTTTTTGTACCCAAACGCTCATGTGTATTATTAGCATCATAATTTGACTCCCCATGATTGTACCCATCAGCCTTACCAAACGACCACAATGCCCCATGAATCTTTCCAGCTTCGGTGTTCATGAGTGAGTTCCATTGAGCCTTTACTTGTTCAACATGACACATTCCACAAGTGTTAATGTTTATCCATTGGCTTGTTGGGCTTGGGTAAAACTCTTTTGGTCCTTTATTTTCTAAAAAATATTTTAGTGTGCCTGAGTGTGATGCCTTTTTATCATCTGTATTTGGATTCCCACCATGACAAACCACACAATCATTGCCTTTAGCCCCTGCCTTTTCAGCTACATCTAAAATTTCTTGCATCATCTTTGAAGAGTTATCACGTATGTGTTCTATGCCATTATGACACTTTAAACATGAATTATTAGCAAAGAGTATTGTAAAAGAAAAAAGTAATAAGTAGAATAGTTTTTGCATGAGGTATCCTTTAGGCGTATTTTACCTAAAGAATATGAGAGTTTAAATTTTTATTGATTCCATTTTCCATCAGAAAGAAAGAGGACTAACCCAGCTACTAAATAGAGTACTTGTAACTCAATACTCCATCCACCATGTTCACTGAGTTTAAAAATTGCATCTTTATGAGCTAAGAAAATAGCAGCTAACATATTGATAGCAATAATTCCACCTGCGATTTTTACATATTTACCAATAATCAATAAAAGAGGAGCAAGAACTTCACCAATAAATACTCCATACATAAGATATTTAGCATAAGGTATATTTGCTTCAGTAAGCATTTTTTCAATAAAATCTATTCCATTCATTACCTTATCTACTCCATGAAATAGTAGTAGAAATCCTAAAAAGAAAGCTAAAATTCTTATAGCTTTGTTGTTCATTCTATCGTCCTTTATATTATTTAATCAAAAAGTGAATACTCTTCCTTAATCTTAGGTAGCATCGTTCTATCAAGTGCATAAACAAAAGCATAGTTAAAATAGGCATTTTTTAAAATGTCTCGTGCTTCATCAATATCTACGTACCAATTAGGACGGTCGACCCCATCTACTTTTGTTTTTGGAGGAGTTAAAACAATGGTTTTAACCCATGCCCCATTGTAACGTACATATTCACGCGCTTTATAAACATCTTGTAAATTATCTACAAATATGGCGACTTTGTCACTTTTAGAGGGTACCATAATATTTAAAAAGCCATCAATAAACACAGGCACAAAATGTTTGGTGTACTTCACTCGATCTAAATCATACGGCAAGTGGTGCAGGTCACAAAACTCTACTACACGCTGAAGAATATCTACATGAAAAGGGGTGATGTCTTTTTCTTGATAAATGTAACCATTTATCTTAAAAGTTGTCTTAAAAAGTGTATCTGTAATAATCTCACAACTCGCTTCTTTATTTAACACAGCCACATCAGGCTTAATGGTCTTCATGAGTTTATCATCAGTTCCTATGAACATCTTCGCATCAGAGTTTAAAATCTTCTCAAACATTTTACGCCAATCATTCGGAAGCACTTCAATGTTTGATTTTTTAATCACTATCATTTTCATAAAAGAGAGTTCATGTTCAGTAAACAAGTAAAAACTAGCTTCTCTTGAAATCAATACATAACGTATGAGTTTAAAAGCTGCTTTTTCAATCTCATCTACTTGAATCCATGCCACTTCACTATCTGTTATTTTCAAAGAAGCATCTGAAAACATAATAGCGTAAGCCCCATTACTCAAAGCCGTTGCTATCTCTTGTGCATCATTAGAGATAAACAAGTCACCCTCTTCTACTTTTGAGGGGTAAACCGTGACCGAGTTAATAGCTGTAATGGTTGGTTCAGAGATAACTTCTCCTGCCGTTAAATTTAATAAATCTTCTATTTTCATTTTTGTCAAGCCCTAACCTATTGGTGTACCATTAGTTTTTGGCTTTTCTGGACGAACCATACATAAACCGTTTTCATCTTTAGCTGCTAAGAGCATTCCTTGACTCAGCATTCCCATGAGTTTGGCTGGTTTTAAGTTGGCAACCACACAAACTTGTGTGTCTAACATATCTTCTGCACTATACCACTCTTTAATTCCTGCTACTACTTGTCTTGGCTCATCTTCACCTAAATCTACTTGAAGTAAGAGTAATTTTTTACTCTTTGGCACTTCTTCTGCTTTAATAACCGTTCCAACTTTAAGTGAAGTTGCAAAAAACTGGTCAATACCAATAAGTGCTACTCCCTCAGTAGTAGCTTTTTCTTTTCCTGCTTTTTTAGCCTCTTTATCAGCCTTTTTCTGTGCCTCTTTTTTAGCAGTTGCTTCTTCTTGCTCTTTTTTCAATGCTTCAAGTCTTGCATCAACTAAAAGTTCTTCTTCTATTCGTGGGAAAAGTGGCTCACGTTTCTCTGTAACAAATGGTTCTAAAATAGCCCCATTTTTAATGATGTTTTCAAATGTTTGAGGCGTAATTTCAAAGCCTAAAGCATTACAAACCGTTGTCGTAGTTTGAGGCATAACAGCATGAAGCATCAAAGAGACTTTTGCTAAAATAGTTGCAATTAAACCATTTAGTGCCATGGTCTCTTCAATTTTACCCTCTTTAATCATCGTCCAAGGTTGATACTTATCAATAGCTCTGTTTGCCACAGTCAATGGTCTCCAAAGCTCTTCTAAGAAACGATGAAGTTGAAGTTCAAAAAACATAGGTTCAAGTTTTGCTAATGAAACATCCATTTCATCTAACTCTGCTTGATAATACTTAGAAACCAACTCACATTCAACCCTACCCTCAAAATATTTTCCACTCATACCAATGAGTCTGTTAAGTAAGTTTCCAAGGTCATTACCAAGGTCAGAGTTAATTCTGTCTATTAACGCTCGTTGAGAAAAGTCACCATCTCCCCCAAACGGAACTTCACGAAGCATAAAATAACGAAAATTTTCTAAACCATACGCGTCTGCAACCTCTTTAGGGTTCACCACATTCCCTTTTGACTTTGACATCTTCTCACCATTACGTGTCCACCAACCATGAGCTCCAATATGTTTTGGTAAAGGTAAATCTAAACTCATCAAAAAAGCTGGCCAATAGATGGCATGGAAACGTAAAATATCTTTTCCAATCAAATGTACACGTGCTGGCCACTTATCCATGTTAGCATCGTCCGTGCCATAGCCTAAAGCTGTAACATAATTCATAAGAGCATCTAACCAAACATACATCACATGTTTTGGATCATTAAAATCTGCTGGAAGTTTCACACCCCAATCAAAAGAAGTTCTTGTAATAGATAGATCATTTAAACCACCCTCAACAAAACGAATAACTTCATTTCTTTTACTTTTTGGTAAGATGCAGTCTGGATTTTCTTCATACCATGCTAAAAGTTTCTCTTCATAAGCAGAAAGTTTAAAAAAATAACTCTCTTCTTCAACTACAGAAGTACTCTTACCACAGTCTGGACAGAACTCTTCATCTACAAGTTGTGTCTCAGGGAAAAATGTCTCACAAGAGATACAGTAATGACCAGAATAAGTATCTTTATAAATATCTCCTTTTTTGTACATGGTACTGAATGCTTTTTGAACCCCTAATTTATGATCAGCATCTGTTGTTCTTATAAACTTATCATAAGAGATATCAAACTCATCCCAAAGGTCTCTAAAAGTTTTAGAAATTTCATCGGCATAAGATTGCGTCTCCTTGCCTCTTTTTTTAGCAGCTTCTTCAATTTTTTGACCATGTTCATCGGTTCCTGTTAAGAAGAAGGTTTCTTCTCCAATAAGACGAGAATAACGTGCCAAAGTATCAGCGATGATAGTTGTATAAGCATGTCCAATATGAGCAACATCATTCACGTAGTAAATAGGGGTAGTAATATATGATTTTTTACAAGACATTATGTAGTGTTTCCTTAAACAAATGAGTTTAGCTATTACAATAAAAACGAAATTTAAAGTAATATTTTTCGATATTCTAGCTAAATTTTGCTTGGTTTGATGAAAAGTCAGTAACTTTACTTCTCTTTAGAAAAAGTTACTAAAAGTCCTGAGGCTATAACCAAGGCAATACCTAAAAAAGTCCAAATATTTGGAATAGCATCACCAAGTACAATACCAATGAATAATCCAAACACAATATTTGAATAAGAGATTGTACCTACAATTCCTGCTTTGGTTAACTCATAAGCTTTGGTCATAAGAAGTTGTGAAGCTGTTGCAAAAAGTCCAACAGCTGTAATATATAGCCACTCTACTCCCTTAGGCATTACAAATTCAGCAAACATCCAATCTAAATCATTTGAAACATTTATATAAGGAGTAATAAACATAAGCATAAGAGGAGCAACTGTTCCAATGCCCATAAAAGACATAACAATGGCTCTTGTATCATAATATTTACGTAGTTCACGTATGGAGGTATATGCCAAAGCAGCCCCAATTCCTGAAAAAATACCCAATACATCATATTTATCAAATGAACCACCTATAGGTTGAGCTACAAATAGAATACCCACAAAACCTAATAAAATAGCAACTAATGCGCCTTTGCCTAACTTTTCATTTAAAAAAATATAGGCAAAAATTGCTACAAAAATTGGAGATGTTTTGTTGTAAGTAATGGCTTCACCTAATGGGATATTGGCAATAAGGTAAAAATAGGCTAAGAGTGCTGCAAACCCCATTGAACCTCTAAATATAAGTAACAAAAATTTTCCACCCTTTTGACTTAAGGGATTTCTATAAATAGAGAGCCCTACCAAAACAACACCAAAGATATTTCTAAAAAATGTCACTTCAATAGGAGGTAATATAGAAGAGATTACTTTAGCAAAACCACCCATAAATGCAAAAGAGAGTGATGCTAAGAGCATCAACGAAATTCCTCTATCCATTTCTAAAATATATTTTTTCAAACAAAGCCTTTATTTTTTGTGATTTTATCACAGATGTAAGAACCTTTCGGTTAGAATTTCATTTAAATTTTATAAAAAGATATTTTATGCCCCTCAAAATACTACTCACACTAACTTTCTTCTTTTTGCTTCCTCAACAACTGACTGCTAAAGAGTATAAATGGAGTAATAAGCTTACCTTTTTAGGTTTTTTAAAAAAGCATCATATTCCCCAAAAACTCTACTATAACATGTATAAAGAAGATAAAGCATTAATTCAAGAGATTAGAGCTGGACAGAGCTACAGTATTAACAGAAGAAAAGGCAAAATTACGACTATTAATATTCCCGTCTCAGATGAATTAATGCTGCAACTTAAAAACTCTAAAAAAGGATATAGCTATAAATATGTAGAGATTCCTTATGATTTAATTGAGAAAACTATTTCTATAAAAATGAGATATGGATTCAAAAAAGATTTATATAAAGCGACTAAAACATGGTTTTATGGAAAGGAGCTTGAAGAAGTTTATTCCAAAAGTATTCCTTTTAATAAAATGAAGAAAGGGGATAGAATCATTATTTTTTATACCCAACGCTACAGAAAAAATAAACCCTATACCAGTCCTCAAATTGATGCTTGTCTCATTGAAATTAACAAAAAACCTTTTTATGGTTTTTTAATGGATAATGAAAAATATTATGACTCTCTAGGAAGACAATATAAACGTACCTATACCACTCGTTTTATTCGTCCTGTACCTAATATGAAACGAATTTCTAGTGGTTTTACCCATAGACGATATCACCCTATTCATAAACGTTATCGTCCACATTTAGGTATTGATTATGCTGCACGTTCAGGTTCAAGAATTGTGGCTTCCTCCAAAGGAAAAATCATCTATAAAGGCTGGAAAGGTGGCTATGGAAGAACCATTAAAATTAAACACTCAAATGGTCTAGTTACACTCTATGCACATATGCGTGGTTATGCCAAAGGTATTAATAATGGGACATATGTACAACAAGGAAGAACCATTGGTTATGTCGGTACTTCAGGACGCAGTACTGGACCTCACTTACACTTTGGGTTATATAAAAACAACCGTGCAATAAACCCTGCAAGATATGTACAAAAACAGACTGTAAAAACAGTAAAACTGAAAGGTAAGGCATATAAAAGACTACGTAAGCTTGTTCGACATTATCGACCTCAATTTAGAGAGGTACGGGCTAGAAATTCAAATATTATTAAAAAACAGAGCAGTAAATGTCTTAACTGTTTTAAAAAACTTCCTAAACGTAAGTAAAAAGTTTAAACTTTTTACTTAACAGCTTTTCCTAAATCCCACATAGGCATAAAAATTCCAAGTGCCATTAATAATACCAATCCTGCAATAAAGAAAAGCATAATCGGCTCAATATAAGAAGCCAAGTTGTCAATAAGATCTTGAAAACGTGAATCATAATACTCTGTAACTTTTAAAAGCATGGCATCAAGTTGTCCACCACTCTCTCCTGCTCTAATCATCTGCAATAGCATATTCTCAAAGAGTTCTGTCTGTTCAAAAGCATCTGAAAGTGAGATACCCCGTGCAATATTAGCATTAACTGATAAAAGCTTCTCTTTAATATATGCGTTATCAACCATATCTACAGCAGTATCTAAAGCCTCTGACACAGGAATACCTGACTTTACAAGTTCACCAAAGACTAAGGTATACTTATGCATCGTTGAGAAAAAAATAATTTTATGAATCAAATAAAATTTAGGATGAACCAAAATTTTATCAGCTTTATATTTAAAGTTTTTATCATTTTTATATTGCCGTATCACCATAAAAACAATTAAAAATAATCCTCCTAAAACATATATCCCATAATTGGTTAAAATATTTTCTAAAAACAAAAGAATCTGTGTGGGTATGGGCAATTCTGAATCAAACTTTTCAAACATCGCTTTAAATTTAGGGACAACTACCATAATCAAAATGGTAAAAGCAATTGCCATGGCAATAAGCGTAATCATCGGTCCTTTAATGGCTTTTTTAAACTTCTTAACATTGTCTCTAATATCTTCTAAAATGGTTGCTAACTTTGCGTAAGAGCCAGAGATATTACCTGTTTTTTCTCCTAAATTAGTCATGGCAATGGTGACATGTCCAAACTCTTTAGCATAAGGCTCAATAGAGTCAGCAATACTTTTACCAGCATTAATATCTGCTCCAATATTCTGATAAATCTTTTTTAATTTTGGATTTTCTACATTTACAGCAACTTCAGTAATAGCATCATGAATAGAGATTCCAGCATCAGTCATAACAGCCAACTGTCTTATGGCTGCAATCTTATTATTTATATCGATTTTAGGCTCAAATGCCTTTTTAAAACCAGCAGTTAAACCACCCATTTTCATACTTGAAGGGGCTGTAGTCTCAATAGCCCGTTGAACAATTTTACCTGGGTTATTCTTTTTAACAAGTTTAATTGCTGACATTTTATTGGCTGCCTCTACTACTTCAAAACTCTTTTTACCTTTTGATAAAATGGTTACTTTAAAATATTTCATTATGATCTCGCTACTCTAATAATTTCTTCTACGGTTGTTTTACCTTCTCTTGCTTTTTTTAGACCATCTTGGAACATTGAGAAAAACTCTTCTTTTATGGCTTGTTTTTCCAGCTCATCTTTAGTAGCACCATTGGCAATCATGGTAGATAGTTTATCCGAAATGGTTAATACTTCTGAAATCATCTCTCGTCCTGCATAACCTGAACCATTACAAACAGGGCATCCTTTTCCTTTATAAAACTTTGCATTTTCAGGAATAAACCTTTTAATATCATCTAAAAGTGTTGCAGATAAAACAGTTTCTTCTTTGCATGATTGACAAATTTTACGAACCAAACGTTGACCTTGAATGGCAACTACAGCCCCAGAAATCAAATAAGACTCAATTCCCATGTCTAACATACGACCAATGGCTGAGACAGCTGAGTTGGTGTGAAGGGTGGAGATTACCATGTGACCAGTAAGTGCTGCTTGAATAGCAATACGCAAAGTCTCTTGGTCTCGAATCTCTCCAATCATAATTTTATCAGGATCTTGTCTTAAAATAGAACGCAAAGCAGCTGGAAAATCTAATCCAGCATTGGCATTAATTTGTACTTGTTGTATCCCTTCCATTTGATATTCAACTGGATCTTCCACCGTAATGGTCTTATCTTTGACATTCATAATTTCATTTAATGCACCATATAAAGTTGTGGTCTTACCAGAACCCGTAGGACCCGTTACCAAAACAATACCATAAGGAGAGTGTATCCCTTGTAAAAACTTTTTATAGGAGATGGGATTCATTCCAGCATCTTCAAGTTGTACTAAAGCTTTTGTTTTATCTAACACCCTCATTACAATAGATTCACCAAACATAGTAGGTAACGTAGAAACCCTAAAATCAAAAACTCGACCATTGACTATTTTTGTAAATCGTCCATCTTGAGGTTTTCTTTTTTCAGCAATATCAAGATTTGACAAAAGTTTCATACGTGATGCAAGTGGCGAAAAAACAGCATGTTCTGTTCTAAAATTCTCTTGTAACATCCCATCTATACGATAACGAACAAGACAGTGCTTCTCTGTTGCTTCAATATGTAAATCACTCGCCCCTTTTTCAATAGCTGAAGATAAAATAAGTTCAATAAGTTTTAAAACAGCTGGAGATTCATCACTACTATTCGTCTCCATTCCTCCTTGTTCTAAGTCTGTTTTAATATCAATAGAATACTCTTCTACTTTTTCATGCTCATCTAAATGGGCTAATACTTGCTGAATAATGGCTTTTCTTCCTAGTGCCACTTCCATAATTTTTCCATGAAAAAAACGCTCAATCGCCCCTTTTGCTTCAAAATCACTGGGATTTTCAAAAGCAACCGTTACTTGGTCATCTTCAACATAAAGAGGTAAAGCATTGTAACGCATCAACTGTTTTAATGGTAAACGCTTAATTAATTTAAAATCAATATCTACATCTGAAATATCAATATATTTAACCCCTAAAGCATCAGCTTGTTTTTTTAACAATAAGGTGGTATCAATGCCTTGAATGCCTTCTAAGTCACCCAGTTCAATACTCTGAAGTCGTAATGATTGAAGTAATACATCATCCATTTTATTCTGTTGAATCAACCTTACCTTTAAAAGGTTTGGAATGGTTAATTTAGCTTCACCATATTTATCAATAAAGAGTTTTAATTTCTCTTCTTCTAATACATTCTCTCTAATAAGTAAATCAATAACTTTTTGCATTTTTTCTCCTACTTATTTATAAATGTAACGATGAATAAATTTATCGTCTTTATAAATATCAATAATCATTTGTTGTTCTTTTTTCTTATTTTTCTTAAGATAAAGTTGGTATGTCATCTCTTTCTTCTCTTTATCTCTAAAGCTATAAACATCATTTTTTAAAATATATTCTTCATTCACAAAAAGTGAAAAAATTTTTGAAAGAATAAAATTAGTACTAGGTAAATGTAGATTTTTTAAAGATGTTTTATCAATTAAAGCTTGAAAGAGAAGCTTTTTTTGTAATAAAATAGTAGCAAAATAAGCAGAATTTGCTCTAGCATCTTTTGTATTTTTTAAACGTAACATTGGAGTTGCAATGTGATACATTTTATCCGTCTCTAAACAAGCAAGACCATAAAGTGTTACATACTTTTCTGAGTTTTTATTTTTATTAAAATATTTAATGGCATAATCACATGCCTTATCATATTCTTGTTTTTCATAAAGTTTATAGAGTGTTGAAAGGTTAGATGAAAATAGAGATAATTTTACCATCAATAAAAAAAATATTATTTTATACATTAAACTTCTCCTCTCTTTATTTTATCAATTAATCTTTTTGCCTTTACAGAACGACTTCTTTTATAATATGAAACCAAAACTTTAAGTGCTTCTCTTTGTTTTCCCAACTTAGCTTTTGATTGAGCAAAAAGAAACCAACTCTCTTCTAAAGAGTTGTCTAATTTATTTGCAGTCAATGCCCACTGTTCAGATTCATTATATTTTTTTTCTTTATAATAAGCTTTGGCAAGAAGTAGTGCTTCTCTTGGTTTATTGAACTTCGTAAATTTTGCTTTTATAACATCCATATAATTTACAGAGGTTGATTGAAAACTCATCTTTTTAGTTTGATGAGGCTTCTTAGAAACTTTTTGTTCTACTCTAGAGACAACAGCCAACTCTTTAGGTGTTAAATAAGTATTTCGCTTTGCAGCTACTAAATTTGAGGCTTTTTTAACATGCCGTTTAACCCTAACTTTTTTAACTTCAGAAATACGTTCTTCTTTTTCCATGTCAATCACAGGAATAACAGGAGCTAATGAAATTTTTTCAACAACTTCAATATTTTTATTATGAATAACTTCTTCAACTTTTTTAAGTTCTTTTTCTTCTACTACAACCATCTTCTTTTTCTCTTCTATTGAGTTGTTTGCATCAATACTCACACCTAATACTGTGGTCATTTTAGTTGAAGGTAATAAAGAATATGTCTGATGATTTTGAATGCTATAAAGATAATATGACCCAGCAACCACGACATAAAGAGCTGATACTTTTAACATAGGTACAATAATTTTTTTAATTTTATAATTAAGCCATTTATCTTCTAACTCTTTTACATTATACATTGATATATCCTAATTTAATAGCTGCCATTTCAAGAATTTTTTTTGAAAATTTCTTTTTAGAAATTTTAGCTGGTTTATTTCGTTCATAATAATCATAAAGATCAAAAATGGTATAGAGATACTTATTGGTCTCCCTAAAGTTTCCTTTTGTTTGGCTATAAATATATTTAATATCTTTTTTATTCATAGTATTAAAAACTTCTATAAAACCTTTATTTATCATCTTTTTTTGAATATAAAGTTCTAAATCATATTCATCTACATTTGACATCTCAATCACTTCCCAAATACGTGTCTTAAAATGCTCTTTAGCTATTAAATCTTCATCTTCCGTTTTATGCAATGTAATGACAAATTTAATAACTCGTGTATCTGAAAGAAGACGAATTTTCTCCATAAGTGCTTCAGAATAGAGTTGACACTCATCAAGAAGAAATACAATTTCTCTTTTATCTTTTAACTTTTGGCAATATTGTAATAAAGCATCAAAATTAACAGTCATCTTCTCTGGAATTGTTTGACCTGACATTGCACGATAAATACTTTTTAGAAACTCTTTTTCTGAGAGAATTGGTGCATTAAAATAATGTATCTCTCTATTCTCTTTTAAATTATGATAGAGTTTATTTAAAAGCATACTTTTACCTGTACCTGGTTTTCCATAAAGTAATACCATTTTTAGAGGCTTAGAGAGTGAACTTTCAAGAAGAGAATAGTTATATAAAGCTGATTCTAACTCAACATAAGTATTTTTATCAACAGCATCAATAAAAATATTTTTAAGCTCCTCGTATTGACTAGTCATCATTTAACTTTCTGTAGCCTAAATCTTCGAGTGATAAAGTTTTGTCATCTTTAATAATATGTGGTGTAATAATTAAAACTAATTCATCTACAGTATCTACATTGACTTCTCTTTTAAAGAGATGTTCTAAAAGTGGTAAATCACCTAAAAGAGGTACTTTTGATATCTTAGTACCTGATTTTGAAGAGATAAGTCCTCCTAAAATTACATGCTCTCCATCCTTTAATGTAACAACTGAAGATATCTGTTTTCTTGATAAATCAGGTGGAATGGTTCTAGAACCAGTTGCTGTTGTACTTACAGAGTCTATGGTATCTGAAATAGATGGATTAATTTTAAGAGTAATCGTATTATCATCAGAAATCTCAGGTGTAATGTCTAATAAAATACCAGCAAAAACAGAATCAATAGTTTCACCTGTCTGTTGCGTACCTCCTCCTCCAACACCTTGAAGTAGTGAAGTAGATTGAATTTTATAAAATAGTTCATTTCCTACAGAAATTAATGCTGGTTGATTATTTAAAGTTAAAATTTTTGGATTTGAGATAGATTTTACATCACCTTGAGTCTTTAAAAACTTAACAACATCATTAATTTTTGTAGAACCTCGGGTAATAATTGCTCCTCCATTTTGAGGGTCAGTACCTGGAGCATAACTGGTATCTCCAATAGAGAGTTCCCCGTCATTAAGTGAAGTTAAAGAAGCAACATCATTTTGCAGAATACTTGCTGATGCAATTGCCATATTTTGCAAAGAATAAATCTGATTCCAATCAACTCCAGTAGTATAGGAATCATCAAAAGTTACTGATAAAATTTGAACATCAATCAAAACTTGACTCTTTAACTGCGTAGTGAGATTATCTATATAATATGAAACCCGTTGAAGTTGATTGGTTGTACCTGTAACCGTAATCATTCCAGCCTCAGCATTAACAATAGGTTTTGGTGCTTTATAAGCATCTTCAGGTCTATTAATTAAATCATGAATCTCTTTTTCAATTTTTGACCAAAATTGAAAATCATCTGTACTTTGAATAGAAACACCTGTTTTAGACCCATTACCAGAACTACTTCCCGATTGTCCTCCAAAAGATTGTGAACCTAATTGATTATTTTTACCTCCACCATCTGAACCAGAATTAGCAATGGTAACATGTGCATTACTTGTCCCTTTTCTATCTCCTGCAATGTAATGCAATGTAAAAGTTTGTGTCGTCAAATAAGAAAGTTTCAATTTGCTATCTTCTAAAGTATATGAAATATCATTTTCAGTTAGAACAGTGTCTAAAAACTCTATTAAAGAAGCATTATTCATTTTAACAAAATAAAGCTTCTCAGCCAATTTTTTCTTAGCTTCTAAATCTTTAACAATTAAACTCAAACCACACTCATCAGCTAGGTTTTCAACAACATCTCCAATAGTTAATTCACTATTTAGTGTGGCTGTAAAAAGTTGAGTATCACAACGATTGGCCATCAATGGCACAAAAACTATATTTGCAAAAAATGCAAATATTATAATATTTTTTAAATTCTTTGTTAAAATTAACATTATTTATATCCTCTATTCAACTTTATAAGACTTTTCTTTTTCTTTTTTAAACTCAATACTTTATTTCCAGAAGAGCTTAATAAAGCTACTGAAGAAGTAGTAATATGCCCTACTTGATAATTGCCTAAAGTATCTCCCTCTTTATACCACTTATCATCAATAAATGCTGCATGATTTAATATTGCTTTTAATCTATATACCACCTCTAAAGGCGTATCTATAATTTTCTCTAAAGGTATCTCTTCTTTTTTTTGTACTTTAATAATAAATGGATTAACTGTATCATTTAGCTTTATTAAAGAGATACCAACTCTTTCTTCTTTAATTTTAGCTACCATATTACTAATTTCACTAGAACTCAAAGCTCCTGAGTATAGTGAACTTGTAAATATTGTCATTAGACTAATGGCATTTAAACTAGTAACGATTCTCATTAATTGTTTACCCCCCAAACTGAAATATTCATATCTGCTGATACTACTGTGTCATTTTTATCCAAATACAAATGTGAACCATATACATCTGTTACTAAAACAGATTTTTCAAGTTGATTAATAAACTTAACAATATGTTGATATTCACCATAACATCCAACTGATATTTGTAATACATGTCCAAAACTACCATCATTACTTACATAATTATTTTCAATATATTTTATATTTACATTTTGTTTTTTTGCTTGTTTAGTTATTGAGTTAAGAAACTTAGACCAACTTTTTTTGTTAAATAATAAAGGTGAAAGATCTTCTAAACTCATAGAGATAAAACTAATTTTATCATTAAAAGTAGTAATATGCTTGTTTAATACTTGAATATCGTTATCATGTTTTTTAATATAATATTCTCTATCACCATTCTGTGTAATACTTTGTAAATACTGTTGATTTGACTTTATACTTTTTTGTAAACTTTGATTTTTATGTAATGCACTATTATATTTTTCTTCAGCAAAAGGATAAAAAAGTGTATAAGAAATATAACCAATCACAAGGGCTATCATACCAATTATCATCCATTTTTCATTATCTGACTTTGGCTCAAAATAATCATCTAAAGCATTTAATACATTTACTAATTCTTTCATTTATAACTCACTTTTAGAATTCCACGATATAAATATTCTTCTTCATTAAATTCTATACGTTTAATATCAATGGCTGCAATCTCACTGAAATACTCTTTAGAAATATATTTAATATATTTTGTAATATTTTTTTCATCTTTTGATATTAGGTGCAAAGTAAAACTATCTTCATTAGAAAAAATCTCTTCTACGTGTAAATCAAACTTTTTTAAATCTTTTGCAAAAATATAAAGAAAATTTGATTTAAAATGATACTTAACTTTTTTATTATAGACAGACTTTAAAGTTTGAGACTTTTTAGTAAAAAGTTCTTTTAATTCATTCAGCTTTTTAGTCTTCTCTTCAATCACTTTTTTCTTTTTCTCTAACCTTTGCTTATACGTAGATACTTCTGTCGTAAGTACCTGATCTTCAGATGATAGTTTTGTATTGTACGCTTCTAATGAATAGGCTGGTATTAAATAGAGTAAAGGTGCTCCAAAAGCTATCAATGTTGTTGTAATAAAAGAGATAATAAACTGACCACTGGCTCTTTTTGTAAAAATTGGTGCTCTAGGATAAGTAGAGATATTTAATGTTTTATTAGGCTCAGAAATATAATCTAATCCTGATTTCAACATTAAATATTGCAGTTGATCAACATACCACTCATCATTTTTAATATCAAAATTAAAATCTAAATTAAATGCAGGAATTCCCAAATAGTTATAACCATAATCACTAAGTCCAATAATAGGGCTATTGACTGAACCTAAAAAAAGTTTTTGAATACTCTCAATGTTATAAGCTCTTTTAGCATAAATAACAATGTCATTAATTTGTAAAAAAATCTCACTAAAAATTTTCATTAAATTTTGTTGATATTCTGCATTTGTCGTTTTTAATCCCTCGGAGTCTAAAACTTCAAAAAACTCTTTTTTATCAATTTTTTCGCCAATTAATGCACAATATTTCTCATAAATCTGTTCTAATGAATACTCTAAAGATTTTGAATATATAAAGTTCCCATCTTTATATATTGTTACAAAAGTATCTTTCATTGTAAAATAGATATAACAATGTGCATCTCTATTTTCAAGTACTTGACTCTTATAGAGTGTTTGAAAAAGTAAAGGTGCAGGGATTAATAAGTCAATATATTTAAGTTCATCAACAACTGTAGAAAAAGTATTATCAATTTTATCTGGTTCCGAAATAAAGAGATTATATATAAAAGAGTCAGGATCACTATCTCTCTTTTGATAGTTAATTAAATACTCTTTTTCTTCATCTAAACCTAATTCTTCATAAGCCTTATCATAAAAGTAGCCTTCTAGCTCATCATCTGATAAACTATAACCCACATCCAATGATGTAATAATCATATCTTTATTAGTTAAATAAGATATTGTATAGTTTTTATCACTATAACTTAAATTTTTAACTTTTTTAAATTCTTGCGCCTGATACTCGTAGTGGCTATCTATATAAGGATTTATTGTGACAATATTTTTATATTTTTTAATTCTATTATCAATATTTTTATTTGACATAATTTTTTAATTTACCATTCTTTATTAAGATTTAAATAAGTATATTCCCATAATAGTTAAGAAACCCTTATTGAAATCTATAAAAATGATTATTTTATTTAAAACATAATTTAATTTAATAAATTATGTTAAAATTAATTTTATATAAATTTATTAGTTTATTTATGTTTTTTTTAATAGAATTTATAGCACTAATTAAACTGCTCCTTGCTCGATCATTGAATCAGCTACTTTTTTAAACCCAGCAATATTTGCACCTACAACTAAATTACCTTCACAGTTAAACTCTTTAGAAGTTTCGTAAGCTGTTTGAAAAATATTTTTCATAATCTCTTGTAACTTCATATCAACTTCTTCAAATGACCACTGTGCCATACTTGCATTTTGGCTCATTTCAAATTGAGAGGTTGCAACACCTCCTGCATTAGCAGCTTTTCCAGGCGAGAAGAGTATATCTTCTTCTTTAATAAACTCATAAGCCTTAGGAGTTGTGGGCATATTAGCCCCTTCATTCACTAAAATACACCCATTCTCTTTTAATTTCTTCGCATCAACTAAAGTCAATTCATTTTGAGTAGCTGAAGGGAATGCTACATCACACTTCATATGCCATACAGCATGACCTCCTTTAGGGTATTTACTAACTGGTATATAACTACAAGCACAATCAACAGTTGAATACTCTTCTAATGAAGCGTGATGAATCTCCTTAATAGCTTTTAGTGTATTCAAATTAATTCCATTTTCAGCATAAATTGTACCTTTACTATCAGAACAAGAGATAGGTATAGCACCCATTTTATATAGTTTTTCAATAGTATAAATTGCCACATTCCCAGAACCAGATACAGCACAACGTTTACCTTTTAAACTCTTACCATAAGCATTTAAAAAATTTTCAGCAAAATAGACCGAACCATAACCTGTAGCCTCTTTACGTGTAAGTGAACCTCCCCAGCTTAAACCTTTTCCCGTCAATACCCCTTCAAATTCACCTGTTAATCTTTTATATTGTCCAAATAAATATCCAATCTCTCGTGCTCCTACCCCAATATCACCAGCTGGGACATCTTTATGTTTACCTATATGTTTATAAAGTTCTGTCATAAAAGCTTGACAGAACTTCATAATTTCATTGTCTGATTTACCTTTAGGATTAAAGTTCGATCCCCCTTTAGCCCCACCAATTTGTAAGCCAGTTAAAGCATTTTTAAAAATTTGTTCAAATCCTAAAAACTTAACAGTTCCAAGACTAACACTAGGATGAAAACGTAACCCTCCCTTATAAGGTCCAATGGTTGAGTTAAATTGTACTCTATATCCAACATTTACCTGTACTTGACCAGCATCATTCAACCAAGTAACTCGAAAGATAATAGTTCGCTCAGGAATAACAATTCTTTCTAAAATGTTATGTTCTAAATATTTACTATTTTCATTTAGTAAAGGTTTCAATGAATCTAATACCTCTTTTGTTGCTTGATAAAACTCATCTTGTCCGGGACTACACTCTTGAATATACTTTAAAACATCTTCTATTTTTTTAGAACTTGACATAGGTTTATATCCTTAATAATATTTTTGACTAAAATTTTAACACTTTTTGGCTAACAGCTAAATGCCCTAAAATATCTTTAAAGAAAAAGAAAAAACTTGATTTGAATCAAGTTTTTTCTTTTAATATTTGTTATACTTTTCATTACATCTACATGAGCATATAAATTATATATAAAAATAATAATAACAAATAATAATATATTACTTGCTTTATCAATTTCAGCCACTTCTTAATACTTTTATCAAAAAGTGAACTTTTAATTTCTAATTAGAAGCCCCAAATATAACTATTCCAATAGAACTTTTCCCTTTTTACACACATAAATTAAATTGTCTAATAAAATAAAAAAGTTTGATGGTAAATTAAGTTTTTTATAAAAAAAAACTATTATACTTATAAGTGTAGGCTATATTATTATGATTATATTAATTAATTATAGTGTTACAGCTAGATTTTATTTAAGGAGGTAATGTATGCAATCAAATGCAGCATTAGAATACGACTATACGGTCGCAAAACTGTTTACCTACGTAACAATTTTGTTTGGTTTTTTAGGTATGTTAGTAGGAACAATTCTTGCCCTACAATTAGCATTTCCTGAATTAAACTATCTTATTGGAGAATATGGAACTTTTTCAAGACTTAGACCTGTACATACCAATACTGTAATTTTTGGATTTACTGTATCTGGAATTTTTGCTACATGGTATTATCATGCACAAAGAGTTCTAAAGGTTTCAATGGCTGAATCAAAATTTTTAATGATTTTAGGTAAAGCACACTTTTGGCTCTACTTTATCGGAGCATTAATCGCTACAATTACGCTTGTTTTAGGTATCTCAGCTGGTAAAGAGTATGCTCAATACGAATGGTGGATTGATATTGTTATTGTTATTATTTGGACAATGTGGGGGTTAAGTATTTTTGGTCTTATCGGAATTCGAAGAGAAAAAGTACTTTATGTTTCTATTTGGTATTTTATGGCTTGTTTCCTTGGGGTAACAATGTTATATCTTTTCAACAATATGTCTATTCCAACTTACTTTTTATCTGATGGCTTAGGCTCAATTCATCACTCTGTGTCTATGTATGCTGGAACAAATGATGCTCTTGTACAATGGTGGTATGGTCACAATGCTGTTGCCTTTGGATTTACTGTTCCAATTGTTGGTATGATTTACTACTTCCTTCCAAAAGAATCAGGACAAGCTATCTATTCTTATAAATTGTCATTGCTTTCATTTTGGGGTCTAATGTTCATTTACCTTTGGGCTGGTTCTCACCACCTATTATGGTCAACTGTTCCTGATTGGATGCAAACCATGGGTTCTGCTTTCTCTATTGTTCTTATTTTACCATCATGGGGATCAGCTATTAATATGCTTCTTACCATGAAAGGTGAGTGGAATCAATTGGCAGAAAACCCAATTATTAAATTTATGGTTATTGCCTCTACGTTCTATATGCTATCAACCATTGAAGGACCAATTCAAGCGATTAAATCTGTTAATGCTATTGCACACTTTACAGACTGGATTCCAGGACACGTTCACGATGGTGTACTTGGTTGGGTTGTATTCATGATTATGGCATCACTTTTCCACATGACTCCTCGTATGTTTAAAAGAGAAATTTACTCTAAAAAACTTATGGGTATTCAATTCTGGATGCAAACCACAGCCGTTGTTCTTTACTTTACTTCTATGTGGGTAGCTGGAATTACACAAGGTATGATGTGGAGAGCCGTTGATGAATATGGTAACTTAGTATACAGTTTCATCGACACAGTAACCGTTCTTCACCCTTACTATGTTATTAGAGGTGTTTCAGGTGTGTTATATCTTTCAGGATTTATTCTGTTTGCTTACAACATTTATAAAACTATAACTGCTGGTAGAAAACTTGACTCTGAACCACAGTTTAGAACACCAATGGCATAAGGAGGTAGATATTATGTTTTTTCACTGGTTAGAAAAAAACCCATTCTTTTTCTCTATGATGATTGCAATGGTTATCTCATTTGCAGGGTTATTAGAAATTGTTCCAAACTTTGCACAAGCTGCGCGTCCACTCTCAACTGAAGTACCTAAAACGGTACTAGAGTTAGCTGGTAAAAATATCTATGTTAAAGACAACTGTATTGCTTGTCATTCACAAATGATTCGTCCATTCAAATCTGAAACTGACCGTTATGGTAAATATTCACTCTCTGGTGAATATGCTTATGACCGACCTTTCCTTTGGGGTTCTAAAAGAACAGGTCCAGATTTACACCGTGTTGGGAATTACCGTACAACCGATTGGCATGAGAATCACATGTTAAATCCACCTGCAATTGTTCCTGGTTCTATTATGCCTGCTTATAAACATATGTTTACAAACGTTGCAGACATAGAGACTGCTTATGCTGAAGCTGTGACTGTTAGAAATGTATTCCATACTCCTTATGGTCCAACCATCAAAAGAGGTAGAGCAGCATGGGAAGCCCATCGTCCAAAAGTCTTAGAAGATGCTAAAAAAATTGCAGCAGATATGAAAGACGAAAATGTTAAGAAAATGATTGCCAATGGTGAAGTACCAGAAATTGTCGCACTCATTGCTTACCTTAACAGCTTAAAGTAAAGGATTAAAAAATGGATATACAAGATATACAAGGCTATGGCATGTTCTTCTTGACCATTTTTTTAACAGTTATGTTGTATTGGTATATTGCATACCTCTACAGGTCAGAGAAGAAAGGTGAACGAGATTTTGAAAAGTATGGAAGAATTGCACTCGATGATAACATCGATACACCTCCCATAGAAGAGAAATCTGCTTCAGAACAAGACAGAAGAATAAAGGAGCAAAATTAAATGAATTCAATGATGATAAAAACATTAGGCTTTGCTGCACTCCTCATGATTACAACGGTTGCTGTTGTTATGAACCTTAATATTGACATCTTTGGTGAAGTCTTTAAAGATGGTTCAGTGAGTGGAGCAATTGATGCCATAATCTCAGGACGTGCAATTAATGCCATTACCATGGCTGGAGCACTTGCTATTGCAGGTATTACAGCCTATGTAACAACCAAGTACATTGGTCAAATGAAAACAGAAACAGCAACAGGTGAACTTGTTGATGAAAACTGGGATGGGATTGGTGAGCGAACCAATGAATTACCATCTGGATGGGCTTATATTTTCTTAGCAACATTTATTTGGTCTATGTGGTACGGACTGGTAGCTTACCCTGTAGACCAATACAACAAAATTGGTGAGTACAATGAAGAAGTCTTAGCCTATAAAGAAACTTATGAAAAAAAGTTTGAAAATGCAAGTCCAGAAGTATTAACAGAGATGGGGAAATCACTCTATTTTGTTCAGTGTGCTCCTTGTCATGGTAATACAGGTGATGGTCTTTCAGGTAAGGCTCATGACTTAACAAAAAGAATGTCAAAAGCACAAGTTTTAGATGTTATCAACAATGGTTCAAACCAATTAGGGTATCCTATGGGTATGATGCCTCCAGGTATGGCATCGGGAAAAGATGCTGAAGATATTGCAGCTTATATTGCTGGAGGAATGAAAGGTGAAGCACCTGCTGCTTACGCAGCGTGTACTTCATGTCATGGTGCTGACTCAAAAGGAAACATGGGCATGGCACCTGACTTAACAGGTTATGACCATACCTTGCTAACGCATACATTACAAAATGGTAAAAAGGGAATCATTGGTACAATGCCATCATTTAAAACTATGATAACCCCTATTCAAGAAAAAGCATTGGCTGCATACATTCAGTCAATAGCCCAATAAGGAGTTTGATATGGCAGTAAATACAAACAGAAGTGTCTGGGGATTTCATGGAATCCCAGCAATTCTTTTAGGCTTTGTAATTCTAATAGGAATTGCAATTTTCTTTAACCTTGCAATTATTGTAACCTATCGTTATGGGGCAATTGAACCGTATGATGAAGAGCCAATTCGAAACATTCATAATGTTAAAAGAATTGGCGAAATGGAAGCACAAAGAAAATTTGGCTTCCAACCTCCAAAATCAGAAACAAAATAAAGGATATATTATGATAAAATACATGGATAAAATTTTAATATTCTGTATGATAGCCTCAGCTATTATGGCTGTTTATCTATCAATAAATAATGACCTTCTATACGTTGGTTAATATGCTAAGCATATTTAAATCTAGAAAAGCGATACTTCTCGCTTTTCTTTTTCCCCTTTTGCTACAAGCCTCTTCCTTTGTACTTAAAGATGATACTTTAAACCCCCAAGCTATTGAGCTTATAGATAAAATGGGAAATGAATTATTCAAAAAAACGATGATTAATGCTTATGTTATTACTACCAATGAAGCATTTCCTATTGGATTTAATTTAGTGGAATACTCTAAAAAATATAGTAATAATATGAAAAAACCTTATGTACTCTATATTTTTGCTCCTAATGCGCTCATTACAAAAAAAAGTGAAATAACAGGTCGTATAGGAATTATTGCTTCATCTGACAAAGTAAAAGAACTTTATGATTACTCTGATGTACGTGATGCAGGACTAAATGTTATTACGGTTAAAGATAAGAACTCAAAAGAAGACAAAGAGAACATTGGTGTAGTACAAGCTTACTCTGAACTCGCAGATAATATTGCAAAATCTAAAAATACGCAACTAACAACTACCATCCCGAATGATACAAGAGCAATTATCTCTGTACTAAGAGGAATTCTTCTTATTGGTTTAGTCCTAGTAATATGGGTTTACCTTTTACGCCCTATCTTAATGAGGAAAAAAAATGACTAAAAAAAATCAAAATAGATTTTGGTTCTTATTTGTCATGACCATACTTGCTTTTGGTATTAGCATGATTATTTGGACAGTAAAACAAGCCTCTTCTGTTCCTGTTTATGAGTCAAATAACTACATGCTAAAGTATCAAATGGCTGACATGAATATTAATAAGATTATAGAGCTTGAAACGAAGTTTAACGAAAAATATATCATTGAACTTGAAGGCGTTGAGTTTCTAAAATTAGATATTGAGAAGCAAAATACTAATGCTAAACGAAGCCAAACTAAACCAATTAAACTAAAATTAGGTAATAATAGTTTTACTTATTCTATTGTTACTCATGACATAAGAAGTGTAGAAAATGCAAAAGTCACCTTTCTACTAACCCGTCCTCATACCAGAGAAGATGACTACTTAGAAGAAAATGTAAGCTATATAGATGGTCACTACACTACAAAGCCCGTCAATCTTAGCAAAGAGGGTCGTTATACCTTACAACTTAAAGTAGAAATTGATGGACTGGTTGGGTACTCTGAAATCTCTGCTTATTTAGTTAAATAATTTTAACTTTAAATTATACAGTTATATTTATCAATATAACTGTAATTAATAAATAAAAGTTACTATTTCTCTCTCTTTTTTAAAAAAAATCTTTAATTAAACAAACTTTTTCCAGCTTAACGTAGCTCTTACAAAGAGCGAACTATAATCTTTAGTAATTAAACAATAGAAAAGGATATTTATATGGCAAGATTAGTCGTTATGGGTGGTGGTGTGGCAGGACATACCACTGCAACATTTGCAAAAAAATGGTTAGGTAAAGACCACGAAGTCGTGGTTGTCACACCAAATTCACAATGGAATTGGATTCCTTCTAACATTTGGGTAGGTGTTGGACAAATGGAAAAAAAAGATGTAGTTTTTCCTCTAGCCCCTATCTACAACAGAGCTGAAATTATTTACAAACAAGCTTTAGCAACTACCATTCACCCAGAAGGTAAAGAGGGAGATGACACACCCTTCATTGTCATTAAATCTACCAAAGAAGGGGAAGAGGGAAAAACAGAAGAACTAACTTACGATTACCTTGTCAATGCAACAGGACCAAAACTAAATTTTGACGCAACCCCAGGGCTTGGAAACGGTGAGGGTCAAATGGGAACACATACTGTTTCTGTTTGTACAGCTGACCATGCGACACATGCCAATGAAGAACTTAAAAAAGTTTTTGAAAAAGCTAAAGCTGGTGAACGACAAAAAATTCTTGTAGGAACTGGACATGGTATGTGTACCTGTCAAGGAGCTGCTTTTGAGTACATCTTTAACATTGAGCACGAAGCCAATAAGGCTGGTATCAGAGATATGCTAGACATCAAATGGATTTCAAATGAAGCCTTTTTAGGTGACTTTGGAATGGGTGGACTGCACATGAAAGTTGGAGG
>JALWLW010000087.1 GCA_027081065.1 Campylobacteraceae bacterium | reverse complement strand
AGCAGATTGAACTAAAAAATTTAAAAAATATTTGGGTAGTTAACTATGATGCAAGACTTCTGTTAGAGATGATTCCTTCAAACTCTTGTCATCAAATATTTGTTCATTTCCCTGTACCTTGGGACAAAAAGCCACAACGTAGGGTTATCTCAAACTCATTTTTAGAGGAGTCAATGCGTGTGCTTGAAAAGGGTGGACGACTTGAGCTTAGGACGGACTCTCACAAATATTTTTGGTATTCGCTTGAGACATTCCTTGGAGAGGGTGTTACTAAAACCGCTGTAGAGGTCCGTAAAAATGAGGCTCTAGAGATAACGAGTAAGTATGAAGCACGTTGGCTTAAACAAGAAAAAGATATTTATGATGTCTATGTAACCTCTTTAGAGGAGTCCAAGGAGCGAGTGATTGATTTTGACTTCTCTTTTAAAGATATGGTCTATAAAAAAGAGATTTTAGATAAAATATCTTATAAACCCCAACTTTTTGAAGGTTTTTTTATACATTTTGAGAGACTGTTTTATATTGAAGATGAGGCAATTCTGATTAAATTAGCATTTGGTAGTTTTGATAGACCTGAACATAAATATATCTATCTGGACAGAGATAAAGCTTACTATTTTCATGCAAACCCTGTTAAAACGGTCACCAACTATAAAACACATTTAAAAATTATGGAGAATCTGAATGCCTAATGTTATTACAGCTAACAATCTTACACTTGGTTATGAAAATGATGAAGAGATTATCAAAAATGCTACCTTTTCTATAAAAAAAGGTGATTTTGTTTTTATTACAGGTCCAAGTGGTTCAGGAAAATCTACACTTTTAAAATCTTTTTATGGTAATCTCTCTCCTGAATCAGGTTCCCTCGTAGTTGGTGGGTTAAATATGGTAAGTATTAACAAAAAAAATCTACAAGAGTTGAGAACCCATTTAGGTATAGTTTTTCAAGATTATAAGCTTATAAATGAGTGGACAGTTAAACAAAATGTTGTATTGCCTTTGTGGATTTCAGGATATTCAGCTGAAGTACAAGAGACACAAGCTAAACGACTTTTGCATCATGTAAAATTGAGTGGAAAAGAGGAGAAGTATCCTATGGAACTCTCTGGTGGTGAACAGCAAAGAGTAGGGGTAGCTCGTGCTTTGGCTAAAAATCCATTTTTAATTTTGGCAGATGAACCAACAGGAAACCTTGATGAGTACTCCTCTAATGTCATTTGGGATTTGATGGAGAATGCATGTCATCAGTTAGATACAACTGTAGTGGTGGTAACTCACCAAATTCCAATGGTATTTAATATTCCTTACCGACATTTTACTATTGATGAAAATGGGAGCGTTTATGAAGTTCATTAAAGGGCATATATCACTTATTTTTCCACTGGTTGCCATTTTACTTGGTTTGGAGTTTTTTATTGTCTTTGATCGTACAACAGATAGCTTTGAAAAGGGGCTTCAATCTGGTTACAGTATGATGGTTGTCTCAAAAGATGAAATGGGTATAGATGACTTTAAAGCATGGGATTCTCATATTGAGCAGGTGCAAGAGCTTGAAAAATCTAAAATTTTAAAGCGTTTAAATATGGACAAAGATAACTCTAAAATAAAAAATCTTGAGACCTCTCTACCCAATTTTTATTCATTGAAACTAGATGGGTATTTAACCGTAGAAGAGTTAGAATCTGTTAAGAAGAATCTTCAAAAGAGTAGTGCTATTTTAAGTATTGAAACTTTTCAATCTGCTTATCAGTCTAAGTATGAACTCTTCTCCTTTATTAAGTTCTCGTTTCAAACTTTTATAATTTTTATGACTATTATAGGTTTTTTCCTTATTGTTAAGCAGATGGAAGTTTGGAACTTTTTACATGCAGAGCGTATGAAGGTAATGGAGATTTTTGGAGCTTCTCTATTTTTACGTTCAAAAATTTTGATTAATATGGCATTGATAGATGCTGTTATTTCAGCTATTTTGACCTCTTGGCTCTTCTATCTTTTTAAAAACTCATGGGTTCAAGGTAGTCAAATGGAGATTTTATCAGATAATGTTGAAGCAGTCTTTAAATTTAGTGATGTATTTATTTTACTTTTTGTTGCTATAACTGTGGTAATGATAGCTGTATTTTTAGTTGTTGTTAATGTCAAGGAGAAGTAGATGAAACTCTTTTTACTTCTTTTCCTTTCATGCTCGTTACTCTTTTCAACTTCACTCAATAGTAAAATTAAACAGAGTAAAAAAGCGTTACAGAGTAAAAAGATTGAATACAAAAAGATGGATAGAAAACTCTCTTTAGTAGCAAAGAAGATATTGACTGCTAAAAAAGAGCAAAAGGCATTGTACACTAAACTCACAGAACTAGCAAAAGATATAAACAAGAATGAAACTGAATTTTTACGATTAAAAAAAGAGGAAAAGAAGTTTACATCTGAATTAAATTCGATTAGTGAGGATATTAAGAAAAAAAAGAAAAAATTTCTTGACTTAGTAGCTAAAAATTTTTCATTAGCATTGGCTCAAGATGAGCTTAAACAACCAACTCCTGATTCTATAATGATGAAAGAAGTCTATAGGGTATATGCTAAAGAGAATACCAAAGAGATGGAGAAGTTTCAAAGAGACATAGAGAGACTTAACGATAAAAAAGCAATGTTAAAATTAAAGCAGTCTCATATTTCTAAACGTCTTGAAAAATTTATTAAAGAGCGAAAAGAGTTTCAAGAGAAGAAAGCTCAAAAAGAGGAACTGATTAAAAGTCTTGCACGAGATAAAGCCATTTATGAAAAGCGTTTTAACAACATAAAAGCAAGTAGAAAACGTTTAGAGCAGAAGTTATCAAAGTTAAAAATTATTAAACGTAAGTATGACGCAAAATTAGCTACTAAAACTAAAAAGAGTGAAAAAGTTCCAAAGATTATAGCTTCTGGAGTATCTACTAAATACAGAGGTAATAAAACTATTTCTCCTATTAAAGGGGCGAGAGTTATTAAAAAGTATGGCACCTATATAGACCCTATCTATAAGTTTAAAATTTTTAATAAATCTATTACATTAAAAGCCCCTTATGCAGGTGCAAAGGTACGTTCCGTTTTAGCAGGAAAAATTGCTTTTGCAGAAAATTCAGGTGGAATGTTAGGTAGAGTGGTTATTGTAGAGCATAATAATGGTATTCATACTATTTATGTAAAACTCTCTCGTTTAGCTCCTGGGATTCGTGTTGGGAAAAAAGTGGCACGTGGAACTGTTATTGGAAAAGTAGAGAAGAGTTTGATGTTTGAAGTAACAAAAAACAATAAACATATGAATCCTTTGAAGTTAATTCGGTTGTAGTTATCACACTATTAGCCAAAAATTGGTAGAATTCGACAATTAAATTGACTAAGGTAAACAGATGACAGGATATATGCTCTTTTCAGGTACAGCAAACCCAGAATTGGCTCAAGAGATTTC
>JALWLW010000086.1 GCA_027081065.1 Campylobacteraceae bacterium | reverse complement strand
AGAGACCCCAAAAGCTTTTGCAATAGATAATATAGACGCTTCACTTAATCCTAAGCTTTGTACTGAACTAATGAGAATATTAGTAAAATTATCAAAAAAATATGATAAACAGATATTTTTAACCACATATAATCCTGCTATTTTAGATGGTATTAATCTAAATGATGATGAGCAAAGACTTTTTGTAGTTTCTCGTAAAAAGATAACAGGTTATACAAGAACCAGACGAATAACTGTAGAAAACAAACCAAAATCTGCTACAAATGAGCCTCTTAAACTTTCAGAGGCATTTCTTCGTGGCTATTTAGGTGGTTTACCTAAAGGCTTTTAATGGCTAAATTTGGATTAGTATGTGAGGGTATAACCGACCAAGCTGTTATCGAAAATATTTTATATGGTTATTATCATGAAAGTTATGAAGATATAGATGATGAGATTCAAAGAGTTCAACCATCTCTTGATGATACAGATAATAAAGGTGGTTGGACACGACTGTTTACCTATTTGAATAATAGCTTTGAAGAACATGTTTTAAATAATGACTATATGATTATACAGATAGATACCGATATTTCCGAAGAGATTGGATTTGAAGTCTCTTCATTAAATTTAACAACTGTTGAGTTTATAGAAAAGGTTATTGAGCGTCTAATTATACAAATTGGTAAAGATATTTATCAAAAGTATCAAGAAAAAATTATTTTTGCTATTTCGGTTCATTCATTAGAGTGTTGGATTTTACCTATCTATAATAAAAAAAGTGAAGTGATTCATAACTGTTTTGATAAACTATCAAAAGAAGTACCAAAAGTTTCAAAAAAGTTAAAAGTTAATAAAACTTATAATGACTATGATAAACTAAGTAGACCTTTTGTAAAGCATAAAGAGCTTATGAAGATGAAATCTAAAAATAGTAGTTTTGAGATTTTTATAAATAAATTACCAACAGAGATTTAGATAGAAGAAGGAAAACATTGAATTTTAGCACATACATGAACGAATGGCTCTACGGAGAAAACGGTTACTACAAAACCTTTAAAGCCATAGGAAAAGAGGGAGACTTCTACACGGCTGTTAGTACCTCTTCATTTTTTGGAGCAAGTATAGCAAACCATTTTTATAAGCTTATGCAAGAAGAAGCCTTTAAAAAAGATGGTTGGCTTATAGAAGTGGGGGCTCATAAAGGGTACTTGCTTTGCGATATGATACAGTGGCTCTATACACTTGACCCAACTTTGGTACAAACGCTTAAATTTGGAATTGTAGAGCGTCAGCCTCATGTTCAACAAGAGCAACTAAAATACATAGAAGAGCGTTTTGGTTCGGACATTAGAATTACTCATTTTAACGACATAGATGAGGTAGAAGTTGAGTACGCTTTTGTGGTTGCCAATGAAATTTTTGATGCTTTTCCTTGTGAACTTATTAAAGATGGCGAACAAGCTTTTGTAGTTGATAATGTTGTGGAGTGGAAAGAGGCAGATAAAGAGTTGCTTGATTTTGCTTCTAAACATCGACAGGTCAAAGGCGAAGTAGCCGTTGGTTATGAAGAGTTTGCTTTGTATATGGCAAAAGGCATAAAAAAATGTGATTTTGTCTCTTTTGATTATGGAGAAAAACTTGTTCGTAATGATTTTTCGATTCGTGTTTATGAAAAGCATAAAACTTTTCCTCTATTTGATGAAGAGTTAGTGTTAGCCGATGCCTTTCAAAAAGCAGACATAACTTATGATGTAAACTTTGGGCATGTGATAGATGCTTTTGAAGAGGCAGGATTTACACTTGACAAGTACGAAACACAGGCTAGGGCATTGGTACGTTTTGGGCTTATTGACATTTTAGAACAGTTTGCCAAACAAGCAACTCAGGCTAATTATGTGCGTGAAGCAGATAAGATTAAAACGCTAATAGCTCCTACGATTATGGGCGATAAGTTTAAGATGGTACACTTCCGAAAATAATTTTAAAGAGAGGATGAGATGTTTTTAACTCAAATGTCATCAGAAAAAAGAGCAACAGTTGTAGCAACAGTTATAGCAACCATATTAACACTTATAAAGTTTTTTATAGGAGTGGCTTCAGGGTCGGTGGCTGTTTTGGCTTCGGCTATAGACTCACTGCTTGATACACTCATCTCTATTTTTAACTTCTTTGCCATTCGTAAGTCTGAAGAGAAAGCCAGTGATGAGTTTCAGTATGGAAAAGGGAAAGTTCAAGCCATTGCTGCTGTGATAGAGGGAACGGTTATTACTATCTCTGGACTTTACATTATATACGAGGCGATTCAAAAAGCGATACATGGCTCTAAAACAGAGCTTCTTACCCCTGCTATTATTGTTATGGTTATCTCTATAGTGGTTACATTTTTCTTGGTTCAGTACCTTTTAAAGGTTGCTAAAGAGACAGATAATTTGGTTATAAAATCGGATGCTCTGCATTACCAAACAGACCTTTGGAGTAATGGGGTGATTTTATTCTCTTTGGGAGTTGTCTACTTTACAGGTTTAGAGTGGGTCGATGCACTCTTTGGGTTTGGAATAGGGGTTTACATTATCTACTCTGCTTATGAGATTATTGAAGAGGGGATTTCCATACTTCTTGATAGAGCTTTAGAAAAAGAGACCGTAGAAAAGATACGAGAAATTATAGGAGAACACCCAGAGGTCAATGGCTTTCACTGGTTAAAAACTAGAACGGATGGAACCAGTAATTATGTAGAGTTTCATTTGGTTTTACAACCAAACTTGTATCTTATAGAAGCACATAGAATTTCTGACCAAATAGAAGACAAGATAATGTTACTTGATGATAAAAAGCGTTGGATTATTACCCCTCATTATGACCCTTATGATGATGAAGATATTAACAATGCTATTGCTGAAGGTAAAACTTTGGGTGAAGTAGTTAGATGATTTACCTTCTCTCTCCCCTTGAAAAAGAGGGAACCCACTCTCTTCCCATGATACAGTTTTCATTGGTAGCAGATAAGATAGATTTTTCTTTATGTGATACACTTATGTTTAGCTCTAAACAAGCTGTTGTTTCTGTTGATGCCATTGATAAAAAATGGAAAGAGTATCCTTGTGTTGCCATAGGTGGAGCAACTAAGAAAAAGATAGAAGAGCTAGGTGGAGAGGTAATTTACCACCCAAAAGAGTTTTATGGTGAAGTTTTAGCTAAAGATATTTTAAATAATTTCTCTGATAAAAAACTGCTCTATCTTCGACCTAAAGAGGTATCTTTTGATAGTAAAGCCTATTTAGAAAAAGTTGGTATAGATTTGCAAGAGCAGATAATCTATGAGACCTCTTGTATAAAGTATGCTAAAGAGCAGAAGCCTAAAGAGGAAGCTATTATTATCTTCACCTCTCCATCTACTATTAAGTGCTTTTTTAAGAACTTTGAGTGGGATAGTTCCTATGTGGCTGTTTTGATTGGTCATGCTACAAAAGAGCATCTTC
>JALWLW010000085.1 GCA_027081065.1 Campylobacteraceae bacterium | reverse complement strand
GACATCTAAACTTACCTGATGCTGGAGGAACAATAATCACATTACCATCATCCATATTGTCTAATTGCCTTTTAAGTGCAAGGTGTTCACTCCCTGGCATTAATGCTGCTGGACATGCATGTGCTACTTGTGAAATTTTAGCTGCATCCCATGTTGGGAATTGCTTTTCGTAATCATAGGCAATACCGGGAGAAAGTACAAGAATATCATAAGACAATGCACCAGACGTTGTACTAATATATTTTTCAGCTCTATTGATCTCAGTTACTTCACCTTGAATAAAAGTATAACCATGCTCTTTAGCTGGAGCATAATAATCATATGTAAGCTGATCTAAACTCATGCTCTCTAGACCACCAAGGTAAAGGTTAGAAACAGGACAAGACATAAAAATATCTTTTTTCTCAACAACGGTTACGTCAATTGACTTATCTTGTTTTTTAAGCTCTTTAGCCATGGTAAGACCTCCCCAACCCCCACCAATAATAACAACTGATTTACCAGATGCTTTTTTAAGAAATGTAGTTGGTTTAGCTCCTGTTGTACCTGTAGCACAACCTGTTACTGCTGCTGCAGCTGCTGCAACACCTGCCAATTTAAACAAGTCTCTTCTTTCCATACTCATAATTTATTCCTTTGTATAACTTTAAGATACTTCCATAATAACTTAGTTTAAAAAAAATAGATAAATAAATATCAATTGTTTTACTAGATATTTATTTTTTTATACGAAAAGTAACAATTATTTTCTCTTATCTTCAAAGATAGAGAATATTTAAAAATAATTCTTAATATTTTTAAATATTTTTTTAATTTTATCAAGGATTTTGTTTCGCCTTACAATTTACTTGCACAAGTATCACCTCTTTTAAGTCTAACCGTGCTACTGTTAAACTCCTACCCCATAAGCACCCTGTATCTAAAGCCAAAACATTCGAGTCTTGATAATAACCCAAGGTTGACCAGTGACCAAAAATAATTTTAAGACTAGTAGAACGTCTAGTTGGACAAGCAAACCAAGGCTTTAACCCTTTTTTAAGTACCTTATATTCAGTTGGAGCTCCTTTTTGTTTAAAGTCTAAACGTCCATCATCTTCACAAAAACGCATGGCAGTAAAAGAGCTTAAAATATATTTTTCAATATCTAAAGAAGAGGCTTTTGCATTAAACTTGTTAGAACTTTTTTTAAACATATGTTTAAGCCAAGCTTTATAATTTCGTCCTTGTAACTTTTTTTCAATACGTGCAGCATGAGTTCTTGCCATACCAAAATCAAACTGTGGAGAAATTCCTGCATGTACCATGCAATAACCCAACTTAAAATCCCAATGTAAAAAAGGTTGATGCCGTAACCAATGAATGAGTTCAGATGCATTGGGGGCATCTAAAATAGGCTGAATGGTTTCATTAGACTTTTTAACTCCTGCAAAAGCAGCAATGAGTGCTATATCATGATTTCCTAACACTATTTTAATAGAATCTCTTATAGAGTATAAATAGTTAAGTGTTTCTAATGATTTATCTCCCCTATTAACCAAGTCACCAGCTACCCAAAGCTCATCCACTTTTGGGTCAAAATTAATCTTTTTAAGTAACTCTTGAAAAGAATCAAAACACCCTTGAATGTCCCCTACTGCCCAAACTGCCATTAAATCACCAATAACTTTTTATAGTTGTCTAGTTTCATCTCAAAATTCATCTTGGCATACGCAGCTGATGGAGAAGGTAAATAGACCGTTTCTATTTCCAAATACCCAAAATGCATCTTAAATAATTTTTCAGACAAACGCCCTGTAAAGGCTACTTTTTCAATGCTTGGATGCTCTTCTAAAAACGTTGCTAAATTATTGACTTCTATCTCTTCTAGTGAACTATCTAAAGAATTTTCACGTTGACAACTTTTAACCATATCCCAAAGTGCCAATTTAGCCTCTTTGAGTAAACATATTTTTTGATCCCGATTATTAATAGGAAAATTCGTCACAGCTGATAAAAGTTTCCAAAACTGATTACGTGGATGAGCATAATAAAATGACTTTTCAAAAGATTCTAATGAGGGGAATGAGCCTAAAATTAAAATTTTGGAGTCTTTAAATATGATGGGTTGAAATGATTGTTCTTCTTTACTCATGAAACTGAATTGGTCCTTTCCCACTACCACTAAGTAACTGAATTACATGTGGATTTTTAGTATTGTTAAATGCTTCATTTGTAGCCCATTCTATAATCTCACCTTCAAACAAAAATGCCAAATAATCAGCCGATTTAAAACTCTCTTTCATATCATGGGTAATCACAATAGACGTAACCTCTAGCTCTTTTTGAAGCTTTAAAATAAGCTGGGTAATAAGGTCAGAAGTAATGGGGTCAAGCCCTGAAGTTGGCTCATCATAAAGTATGATTTTAGGTTGCATGATAATAGCTCTTGCCAAACCTGCACGTTTACGCATACCACCACTAAGTTCATTGGGAAAAAGCTTAGAGACACGCTGTGCATCTAAACCTGTCATATTTAACATTTTTATGACTTTTTCTTCTATCTCTTTTTCACTTATATCTTTTCTATGTTCACGTAAAGGAAAAGCAACATTGTCAAAAATATTCATGCTATCAAACATCGCTCCATCTTGAAAAAGATAACCAATATTTTTACGGACATCTCTAAGTACTTCTTCGCTACAAGTTGAGACACTTACCCCATCTACAATAACTTCTCCAGAAGTAGGTTTCATAAGTCCTACGATGTGCTTTATAATCGTCGATTTTCCACCACCAGAAAGCCCCAAAATAACCGTGGTTGAGCCTTTGGGGAAAATGAGATTGACATCTTTTAAAACTTCTTTTGTTCCAAAAACTTTTTGAAGATGCTTAATGCTAATGAGAGGATTTTTCTCATCAAACTCCATTTTTTCTTTAGTGGCATTTATAAACATCTATCGTAATGCTTTCTTTAAGGTTAAAATCAGAAGCCCCAAAGTCGAAAAGGCAAAGAGTTTAAAGTTAAGTTCTGAACCTTTATGTACATTTGTAAAAGCATCAGAAGTTGTCATGGCTTCACCTAAACTTTGCATTTCTAAAATTTGAGGTATATAATAAGAAGTAAAGAGTAAGCCAGACGCTGCTACTAAAAAAGTAAATATCATTGACCATTTTGTATTTTCAAATGATTTAAACTTTATTACTTCATATAGAATGGCTATTAGAACTAGGAAGTTAACCACATAAGCCAAACGCTCGAACACTTGGGTCATGAGTAAGCCTTCTTGAAAACGTGTTAAGAGTTCTGAACCGAGTAAAACTTCTGAATGAAAAATAGTTGGTGCGACCACAATTCCTGCTAAAAGCCCTGCTCCTAGTGTTATACCCATTGTAATTATGAAGATAATGGTATATATTCTAAAATATTTATGTATCATCGAAAGCCTTTTATAAAAAATCTTAAAATGTTATAACAAAGCCTCTATCAAAATCTGCTAAATCTTGATAGAAAGCATATGATTTCACACCAATTTCATTAAAAAATTGCGTCATTGGTTCTTTTTGATCATACCCCATCTCACAAGCTAGATATTTAATCTTTCGTTTCTGAACATCTAATACTATTTGTTTTAAAAGCTCATCTCCTACCCTACCTCCAAAAAGTGCCTCTTTAGGTTCATACTCTCCCACATTTTTTTCTAACTTAAAATCATTGGCAATATAAGGTGGGTTAGAGACAACCAATTCAATATCATCTTTAACTTCATCTAGTATATTAGACTTTATGATATTCACTCTATTAGCTACTTTATATACTTCACTATTTGCTTTTGCTACCTTTATGGGTATATCACAAATATCTGTAGCAGTTATATTCAAGCTTGGAAATTTTCTGGTCAGTACTATAGAAATAGCACCTGATCCGACTCCTACTTCTGCAATATTTATTATATTTTCTTTTTCAATAATCTCTGCTACCAAGTCAATGAGTATCTCCGTCTCAGGACGAGGAATAAGTACTCCTGCTTCTACTTTTAATTCAATGTCGTAAAAACTGGCTTGACCAACAATATACTCATAAGGTTCATGTTTTGCTCTTCTTGCTACTATCGCCTTATATTTCTTTTCATCTTTAACTAGCTCATCATCAAAAGCATGTAAGTAGGTTCTATCTTTTTCTAAATGATAAGCTAAGAGTAACTCAGCCTCAAATCTTGGACGTTCACAACTCTCTATTAACGCTTCAGTTGCCCATTTTAATAATTCTTTTATTTTCATAACTACCATTATAGCACAATAAGGTAAATGGGTATTTTAAGTTATTTATAAGATTTATTTAATTTTATATTAAATTAAAATAGTATTTTTTAAGCTAAAAAAGACCATTTATTGTTTAGAATAGTTTTAATTAGTATTTTTAATATTAAAAATTATTTTATTTAACATGAGAATAGAAATTTTGGATGAAAAAATTAGTTTTTCTTTCTTTTTTTACACATTTAATATGTACTATAGAATATACAAAGGTTTAACACAAGAGATATCAAAAAAAGAAATAAGGAGTTTGATATGTATAATATTAATACCGTAATGGATGAAATCGTAGTAAATAGCCTCATTAAATTAGGTCATAAATATAAAAAAGAAGACAATTATATTCTTGCTGAACAGTCTTATCAAAAAGCAATAAGAATCACAGAAAAATTTGCAAGGCTCAATCCCAAACAACATAAAATACTCTTATTAGATGTACTTATCTCATCAGCAGAGCTTTACTATGAACATGACATTTCAGAACTTGCCATTGACTACTATAGAGAGGTCATTGAACTTTCACGTTTTCTTTTTACCGAGACATCTTCTTCTAAATATACTTTTCTTTTAGCCAGTAGCTATTGTAAGATTGCTGAGTTATACACAAAACATCAAAATAAAGAACTAGCAAAACATTTTTATGCAGAAGCATTAAAAGCTTATGCTTCACTAGAAAAGGAACAAGCCTATAGTTATCAACAAATAAGCATTTTAAATATTAATTTAGCGCTTATTAGACTTTATGAAGAAGAAAATCTATTTAGCCAAACAGAAAAGTATTACAAAGCAGCTTTAGCCATGTGTGAAGTTCTTATTGAACGTGATATGAAAAATTATAACCATGAATTAGGAAAACTACATTGCGACTTTGCATCTCTTTATTTTTTTCAAGGTAAATATGAAAAAGCAAAAAAACATTATCATATTTCACTCGAAATTCTTTTGGCCTTTATTCAAGAAAACTCAAACAGTTATACAGAGAGTTTAGCCATTGTTCAAAATAATCTTGCAAGTATCTATGCTGCTGAAAAGAAGTATGGTAAAGCACTCATTTTTTACCGAAGAGCTTTACCTCACTTAAGCTCCTTAGCAGAAGAAAACCCTAGTAAATATGGCTATAATGTCGCCATACTTTTTAAAAATTTGGCTTCAATTTATTTCTATAGAAAGAACATTGAAAAAGCACAATTTTTTCACTTTAAATCAGTTGAAATTTTTAAAGAGTTTACAGCTTACAATGCAGAAAAATTCAATATTGAGATGGCTTCTTGCATTATTGATGGTGTTGAGTACTACAATCAACACTCTTGGACACTTTATCAGGCAAAAAGCATTTTACTTAGTTACAAAAGAAATCCTGAAGTCACCATGCTTTTAACTAAAATCACTCAATTGCAAAAGTCTACATATTCACTCACAATGAATACTTAAATGTTATTCACTAACAAAGGTGTGATAGCCCTCACACCTAAAAAACAAATAAGCGTTTCAACGCAAAAAAAATCTATAAATATGAGCAATACCTCTTCTCAATTACGCTATAATCCAACATAATTTAACCAAGGAACTCTATGCACTATTTAAAATCACTCAATGTACAAGTATTCTTAGGAATCATATTGGGAATAATTTTTGGAATTCTTCTACCCCAACTAGCTCTTGAACAAAAACTCATTGGAGATATGTTTGTAGCCCTTTTGAAAATGCTTGTTGTCCCTTTAGTTTTTGCCTCTATCTATATAGCTTTAACAGGACTAGGTTCTGTTGAAAAGCTTAAAAATATCGGGCTTAAAACCATAGGACTTTACCTTTTAACAACAGCTCTTTCAGTCTTTTTAGCCATTATTGCCATGAATATCTTTCCCATTGGAGAACCTGTCTCATCAGCTGGACTTGAATATGCTAAAGCAACAGAGATTAAACCTTTTTCATTTCATGATATGATAATGAGCTTTATCCCTTCAAATGTTTTTAACTCTTTAGCATCAGGATACATGATGCAAGTCATTGTCTTTGCTATCTTTTTAGCATTGGCTTCTTTTAAACTTGAAGAGAAATATCAAGCTGTACTATTTAACCTTTTTACTGCCATCAATGAAGCGATGTTTCATATTGCTAAATGGGTAATCAACCTTACCCCAATTGGTGTTTTTTCACTTATTTCTTATATTATTGCTAAACAAGGAGTTGATGTCATTTTAGATTTATGGCAATATGTTTTGCTTGTTTTAGGCGTACTGATTATTCATGCTGCACTTACCTTACCTGTAGTTCTTGCATTTTTTGCGAAGATTAATCCTTACAAATATTTAAATGCCGTAAAGGAGTCAAGTATCATGGCATTTTCTACGGCTTCTTCAGCAGCTACCTTACCTGTTAGCTTAAAAGTTGTACAAGAAAAAGGAGGTGTTTCAAAAGATTCAGCTGGATTTGTTTTACCTCTAGGTGCAACCGTTTCCATGGATGGTACAGCAGCTTACTTAACCATCGCTGTACTTTATATTGCCAACCTAGCAGGAGTTGTGATGAGCTTTGGTGACCAAATGGTTTTAGGGCTTACAGTTGTTGCACTCTCGGTGGGAGTTGCAGCCCTTCCCTCTGCTTCGCTTGTTATGATGGTTGTTATTTTAAATCAAGTTGGACTACCTGTTGAGTATTTAGCTGTTATTGTAGCTGTTGACCGTATTTTAGATATGGCAAGAACTTCACTTAATGTTACTTCTGATTTAGTGGTTACTAAAATTGTAGATGTTTTGACAAAAAAGAAAGAAGCATAAAAGCTTCTTTTTTACAAGATATCCATTAGATACTCATCTATCTCTTCACCTTTTTAAGATATTATAGTATAGTAAAGAATAAAAATTAATTTTACTATGAAAATTAAATTGAGGATATCTACACTATGATTAAAAAGCTTATTTTTCTTTTTACTTTACCAACCTTAACACCATACCTAATTGCTATGGACTTAAATGAAAGTAAAATAATTATCAATGAAGCTAAAGAAGCAACAATTATATTAGAAGAACAATTTAATACCCTCATAAATGAAGAAACTCCTTTTATAGAAGAAGAAATCATTGAACTTAATCAAAGTAAAGAAATTGTTCTTGATATAGAAGAAGTAGAAGAAATAAATAATACAAACTTACCTCAATCTGACACAATAAAAACTCAACTTGAGAATAATGAAAGTAATCAAACAGTCATAGAAATTCTCAATAGTGTTGACTTAAATAGTAGTGAAGATATTCATCATGAAGAGCACAATGAAAGTATTGATATAAATTCTACTGAAGAAGATGATAATTCTACTCAAACTGAAGTAGAAGGTACAAGCCTACGTGGTCTGATTATTTACAAAACTAGAATCAAACCTTTTTGTGATATTAATGGAGAAGAATTTGCAAAAAAATATATGCAAGAAGATTGGGATGATATCTATTATGAAAAAGAATTTAAAATGGAAGTACTCAAAGCCTGTCCCAAAATAGAAGGTAGATATAAAGATAAATGGACTCCACACCTCTATCAATTCGCTGTTGAATATGCCAGTGATAGTGATGCCATACCTGAATGTTAAAGAAAAAATATATAATTTTCATGACAATTTGACATTTTTTTAGACTTTTTTATCTTATTCTCCTACAATTAACCATAAACTTATGGGAGTAATTATGGCAAAGAAAAAAATCATATTTGAATGTCAAGCTTGTGGACTGCAGAGTGCTAGATGGTTAGGGAAATGTACAGGATGTAACCAATGGGATACCTTTGTTGAACTCACAGCTGAACAAGTAAAGTTTGTAGAAGAAAATAAAAACAACTCCACACGTTCCAGTGGTGTAAAAGCCATTCCCATTACTGAAGTACAACAAGAAAACATTCAACGGTTTTCTTCTAAAAGTAAAGAGCTAGACCTTGTTCTAGGAGGAGGTATTGTCCCTGGTTCACTAACGCTCATTGGTGGTAGTCCAGGTATTGGAAAATCTACGCTACTTCTAAAAATTGCAGGAAATCTTGCCAAAGAAAAAATAAATGTTCTTTACGTCTCAGGAGAAGAATCAGCAGGACAAATTAAACTTCGAGCCGACAGACTTGATGCGAATGAAAAAGAAGTTTTTTTATTAGCAGAGATTAATTTAGCCAATATTCTTTCAGAAATTAATTCTAAAAACTATGGCTTTATTATTATTGATTCTATTCAAACACTCTACTCCGAAGAGACTACCTCAGCTCCTGGTTCTGTTACCCAAGTTCGTACGGTTACTTTTGAACTTATGCGTGTGGCAAAAAGTTTAGATATTCCTATTTTTATTATTGGACATATTACCAAAGATGGCTCTATTGCAGGACCTAGAGTCTTAGAACATATGGTTGATACTGTCTTGTACTTTGAAGGTGACCCAAACTCAGAGCTTAGACTGCTTAGAGGATTTAAAAATCGTTTTGGTTCTACCAATGAAGTAGGAATTTTTGAAATGTCTAAAAATGGACTCTTAGATGCCAAAACAATGGCTGGAAAATTTTTTAATAAAAATAAACTTTCCTCAGGTTCAGCACTAACAGTCATGATGGAAGGAAGTAGACCTATTATCATAGAGATTCAAGCTTTAGTTGCAGAAGCCTATGGACACCCAAAAAGAAGTTCCACAGGATTTGATAACAATAGACTTAACATGCTTTTAGCCTTACTAGAAAAAAAACTTGACTTACCCTTAGGAACTTATGATGTATTTATTAATATCTCAGGAGGAATTAAAATGAATGACCCAGCTGCCGACTTAGCTATTATCGCTGCTATTTTAAGCTCTTATCGTAACCGTGAACTCTCTGCTGAAACACTCTTTTTAGGTGAAGTTAGTCTCACAGGAGAAATCCGTGAAATCACAGCCCAAGCACAAAGACTCAAAGAGCTTGAAAACCAAGGATTCCAAAAAGCCATTGTACCAACTAAACCATTGGAAAAAACAAATATTAAATGTTTTGTAGCAAATGAAGTATCTAAAGTTGTAGAATGGATGTAAGCATAATAATCACACAATAAATTAGGTATACTAGAAAGAAATGTAAAGGAACATCTATGATTAAGAAAATTTCTCTTAGCTTACTAAGCATAATGGCTCTTACAAATAGCTCCCTTAATGCGAGTGATTTAAAACCAATGATTCAACTTGGCTACGACTTTGGTGGAACAACACTTGCAACAGTAGAAGAGTATGACAGTTATAATGGTTATCAAACCAGTAGGATACGTGCAGGAGAAGGTTTAGACTTAGAGCTTGGAGCATCTATTAGTGATGCCAAAAGTAGTTTAGAACTTCAATTTTTCATAGGTTATAAAGTCGATCAAAAATCTACCTATGATGGTTCTGTTACATGGGACAGAACACCATTTACAAGCATAGCAATGTTTAAAAAAAATAATTGGAAATTTGGAGGAGGTGCTACCTACCATGTCAATCCTAAACTTTCAGGAAGTTTTTCAGGGTATGATAATGGTGTTTATTATACTGATTCAGTCTACGATAGATATAAAAATGCTATAGGAGGCGTTATTGAAATACAATATCAAGTCTCTGAGAATTCGGCCATTGGACTCAAAGGTACTTTAATAGAGTATGAACTAGAAAGTGACCACAACGTTAAAGCCAATGGTAATAGTATCGGTCTACACTTCTCATATACCTTTGGAGAACGTTCTGAATTTAGATAGAAGATAAAATCCAACGATTATTGTCCCATAAAAGACGATAATATTGACGATTCTCTTCTGATGTTTGGGCTATTAAAGTATAGGAAAAAGGTATTGTTTGCAACTCAAGCGTATTATTAGCACGAATTTTAATTTTACGTATATGCTCATTTTCTAAGGGAAGCTTGAATAACTTTATTGTTTTTTCCAAAAGCTTTCCCTGTTCAATTTTACAAGCAACTAGACTATTCTCTTTGGCATCTCCATACAATAGATATTTTCCTCTATCACTTTTGACTAACTGCATACTTAATGCATCTATTCCTCTAACAGCTTGTAAAATTTTCTTTGATTTTATATCAATATGATAAATGACTCCTCGATTCATCTCATAATCTGTCTCATCAATTGCTGAAACCCATAAACTATCGTCATCACAATCATATACTAATGCAATAATTCCATAAGGATTCTCTCCATTGGCTTTAACCTCATCTAAATGCATCCATATTGACAATTTTCCACTATTACTATCTAAACTATAAATATTTTGTTGAAAAGAAAAAGTATTAGGATGAATTGAAATAAAAGGCATGGGAGTCAAATACATATGACCATTAGGGTCTAAAGCATAGGTAGAGAAGTGGTCAAACTTCTCCCAAGTTTTCAAGTGTAAACTTTGAGCCAAACCTTGTCCATACAAAAAAGCCAAACCTTTATGCTGTTGTTGAGAGAGGTCAATAGCAATGGGCTGAGGAATTTTTAACTTCTTTAAAAAATTAGGATGCCTTGCACAACGCTTTTGAAGAGAAAAGTTTCCAATGCCCTGTTCTATTACAGGATTAAGTGATATATGTTTCTCTTTTAAAATTTCAACATAAAAAAAAGCCATAAAAACTACTAATAAAGAGAAGATAATAGAAATATTTTTTTTCATGTTTTATCCCGTTTAATGGGTACAAATTTTGGTCCAACAATACAAGGAAACTCTTTAACGACCAAGCGACCATTTTCAAGTACTGTATCTGCCCAACAATACTCATGCCCAACTCTGGCATCATTTTGAATTTTAGGAACATACCACAACACCAAGTCTTGTTCTTCAATACTCTCCTTATTTTCTAAATAGCGTTCAACACCATCTTCATCTAGCTTACAACATGAACCTAAAGTCAATAAATCCAAATCTCCCTCTATCTCTTTAAATCGACTTACAAAGATTCTAGCATTATCACCCCTACTTGCATCGTTAAACTGTCCTCTATTGGGTTCTATGTAATAGCCTCTTGTTTTATTTTCAACTTTATATAAATATTTATCTTGCTCATACTCTTTAGCTTCATATTGAGCATCTTCTGATTCTATTAACCATTTACGCCAAACACCATCATACTTATAAAAAGACTCTTGCCCTAAGTCCATGTCAATTCTCATAACAGGTCTATAAATAGCTTGTTCACCACAACCCCGACCAATATTGACTCCAACCACTCTAAATGAACCATCAGCATAAAATTCAAAACGATTTTCATAACGATAATTACATGCCATTGGCCATTTTGGGTTTCGATAGTCTTGCACTAAGTAAAAACCTACTTTCTTACCCTTTTGCATTAGAGGAAAAATTCTAGGAACATTAAAAGGTAAAACTACAGAAGTTGAGAACATTGGACAACCCATAGCATCGTTATAACCAAATAAAAAATTCTTTTCACCTTCAATAAACTCAACTTCTCTACCTGCTAAAACAACGTTATTAGTATTAGAGAGACTACCTTTCCCTTCATAGGCTACATGCCAATCAACAATTTTAGCTGACTTTAAAACAGCTTCTTCTTTAAATGAGGCATTGATAACCTCTAAACCATCTGAACCCGTAATCCGATAAGAAAGTTCCCAGCCCAATTCACGATGTGTTGTATCTTTTCTACAATACTTCTGCATAATCTCACGATTTTGAAATGAACGTTCAGCAATACAAGCAGGAGTTGCTGTTTTACCAAGACCTGCCCATTTAGCAGCAACAAGTTTTAAATCAGTCAAGTCAACAATCGCCCAAAGTGCCTCTTCTTTATCATGATATGAAAAAGTAGGTGCAACACATAGATGCTCTTTATTTTCACAAGGAGAGTTGTTTAATGAACCCCGTACATTTGCCATGCTCATCGCTTTTATGCTTAAAGCTTCACCCAACTCTTTTTTCACCTCTTCTGCATTTAAAGCAATTGCTTGTGCAATCTCTTTTAAGCGTTGTGAAATGTCTGATTGCATTCCTTTAAAATGAGTGAGTTCTAACAGTACTAAAGTATCAGCATTGACAATAGCTCTACTTGTAATGTTACGTACAAAATTGTATTTAATCGCTTCGTAACAGTCAAACTTTTCACAAATCTTTTGACTTTTTTGATTCAAAATAGACTTTATAACAGGTCGAATCGTCATCATTTCATTATGTTCTAATTGAGCCGTTTGAGAGCCAGTATGTTTTAAAAATTCTTGGTTTTTCAATAAAAAATCTTGAACTTTTTCAGCTTTACTATCTAACTCTGAAGCATCTAGTGCCACAATAGCTTGACCTTTTTTAAAGTTTTCTTCAATCTCTTCTAAATATGCTTTTATTATCGGTAGATTTCTATAGGTTTTATTACTCTCTTTAGGAAGAACAATACGTTCATTTTCGACAGCATAACTTGGAGCTTTTGCATAAAACCAATAGAGAGCAATCGTTAAAAAACCTATAATTAAAATGCCAATACTTATTTTTGTTTCTCTACTCAATCTTTATCCATTCATTTCAAAATAATAAGGTACTTGATACTCTATATATATAAGGGTTATTATAACTAGAAAGAGTATAAGCATGGCTAACATCATTTTTTTACGCTCATCATAGATAAAAGGTCGAAGATTAACAAAAAATGAAACAAAAAAAACAGACATAAAGAGATGTTGTACTCTAAAAGCATAAAAATAGTCCAATAGTGTTGCCAACAAAGCAATAGAAAATGCAAACAAAATTTGTCTCTTGTACTTAATGGGTGTTACTATAGGATCTGTTAACATAAAATAGATAAATAACATAAAGCTAACAGAATAGAATCGATGATAAATCTCTTCAAAAAATATTAATCTATCTATAGAGATAAAAAATAAATATTGTAAACTAAGATAAAAAAATAAAAAAGAAAGAGGAATAAGCCAACGTTTTACACGTACCAAAATACTCAATGCCAATATAAAAACCACCATAGCAAAAAGTGTCTCTTCTCCAAATTGTCCCGTAATAATATGAGCATCTTCTCTAAAGAGAAGTAAGCTCATAATAAGTGCAAAATTTGAGGGATTAAAAAGATGTTTATTGTTAAAATTTAAAAAGTGTTTTTGTAATAAAGCTAAACTTATCAATACAAAATATATCCATAATGAAGTAGAATATAATAATACAATGAGTCCAACAGCTGTAGAAAGAGAAGCATAGGAAAAATAAAAAGTTCGAGATGAATTTAAATATAAAAAGAGATGTTCAAGAAAAAGCGTAAATAAAAGTATAAAGCCAATCTCCATCCATTCAAGATGAACATTGGCTGTAAAAGAGGCAATTATTAGTAAAAATAAAAGATTTAATGCCTGATGTGCTTGTACCGATAAAATAAGACTAACCCCCTATTTAGCATCAATAATTTTATCAGCCTCTTTAAATACTTTATCTATTTTATCATGAATCCATTTACTGTCCATCCACTCTTCAGGACGTACTTCTATGCCTTGAACCAAAATTCCAAAGTGTAAATGGTCACCTAATGCTAAACCTGACTTACCAGTTTGGGCAATTTTAAAACCAGGTGCAACCGTATCTCCTTTTTGAACCAAAATATTAGAACAGTGTCCATAAAGAGTATAAAGTCCTAAACCATGGTCAATCATTGGCATGTTTCCATAAATTCCATTATACTCATCATACACAACTGTTCCTGCATTTGAAGAGACAACTTTTGCCATTTTAGTACTCGCCATATCTAAACCAAGATGGTAAGACTCTGAAACTTCATTCGATTTATCTTTATAATAATAATGACGTTCATCCCCAAAAGAAGCAACTTTAGCCCCATTACGTAAAGGATAAAACTTTTTAATTTTCCAAGAGTCTAACATCTCATCAGAAACATTTTTTGATAACTCATGAATCAATACTTCATTTTCAAGTCGCATGGTTTCATTAATGGTTTTTAGCTTTTCTAAACGATCATCAATCGTTGAGTATTTCGGTTCAGTATCAATTAAGTCTGAAATCTTTCCATCAATAAATTTATCTTTAGCTTGAATCCAAGACGTTCTATAGTTTTTATTTAATAAATAAAGAGGTACATTAGCAATACGTTTATTACCAGCCATATCTTCAGCTGTAATATTAGCTACAAAATTATCAACATTAAAGGGCCACGCTAAAAGTGTTGCATAGTACCCTTCTTTTTTATAAGGTTGTGCCTTAAATTGTCTCCCTCCTGCTTCAACAAAAAAACTTTTTAATGCTATGTCATCCTTAACTTGAAAAACAACTAAAGCCGACCCACCCTTTGTAATAGAGTAAGAGTTAGATAAAATATTAATATCAGGACGCTTATAATCAATATGTACATTAATCTTTTTTGTTACCGTATTTCCTTGAAAAAAGTTCCAATTACTTTTGTCTGTAGCTGTAAAAGTAATTTGTAATTTTTTTGCTTTTGGATCAAGCAGAATACCATTGACAGCTTTTTTAGGATATTTTATTTCCACCAGTTTTTCAGTAATATTTTCTAATATCATCTCGTTAGCCACAACAATTTCACTTTTACCATCAGTCACTTTCACTTCATAAGATTTTAAGCCACTTTCATCACTCACTTTAATGACCAAAGGGTCTTTTCTATTCCAAAAAGTAGAGTTTCCACTTTCAATATGAGGGGCATTATGCTCAAAGTTTTTTGAAGTATAAATAAATACTCCCAATCCAACTAATGCCAATAAAACAACTATCCACAACGAACCAGAACTTCTTCTATTGTTGTACCCTCTTCTTCTATAACTCATTTAATAATCCTCTTTTTTTAATCTCTTTTATAATTTGATTTAATAATAACGAACGCTCTATCTTTTCAGTAATAAATCCAGCTGCCAACTTATGACCACCTCCCCCAAAAGCTACAGCCAAATCAGTAATATCTGATTGAGTACTGCGTAAAGAGACTTTTAAACCTGTGGGTAGTTCCATCACTAAAATTGCTATTTGAACCGTTGACAAACCAATCGCATAATCAATAATACCTACAATATCATTGAGTCCAGCACCCGATTTTTCAAACATATCTTTAGTAACTAACACACTTGCTATGGTTGCCTCCTCATAAAGCACTAAACTATCTAACGATAGAGAAAGTACTCTAAGTGAGCTCAATGACTTTCGTTGTGTTAAGTTTCGATTTATCTCTTCAAGATTAACCCCAAACGAAATTAACTCTGAAGCCACTTCGAAAACATGCTGATTTACATTTAAAGTAACAAAGTGTTGTGTATCAGTTATCAATGCCACATAAAAACAGGTTGCAACCTCTTTGGTAATTTCAAAATCATTTTTAAGTAAATTATAGGCAACCATTGAAGCAGATGCACATCTACTATCCACAATATTTAAAGTACCATAATTGGTATTAGATTTATGATGGTCAATATTTACTATTTCTCTTAAACTTAAATCAAACCCAAGTAAATCTATACTTCCTGAATCACAAGTTATTATTAAACTATTATCAAAGTCAATTTGATTTTTTATTTTAGCAAAATGAGGTAAAAAATCTAAGCGATTTGGTAATTTTTTATCAACATTACAAATTTCAATCTGTTTTCCAAACTTTTTAAGAATAGTATAGATTCCTAATCCTGTTCCTAAAGTATCTCCATCAGGAGTCCGATGAGTTATAATAGTGACTTTATCATATTTATTCAGTAAAGTAATAAATTTTTCAATCAAAAATTCATCCTTCCATTTTCATAGATAAGTCAATCCAGTTTGCTTGGTGAATCAAAGAGCCTGAAGAGATGGCATCTACTCCTGTTTTAGCAATCTCTTCAATCGTATCTAATGTAACATTGCCACTGGCTTCAAGTAAAATATGTTTATGGTTCGAATCTCTAAACTTGACAACTTCTCTAATGGCTTCATGACTCATGTTGTCACACATCACAATGTCTGCTCCAGCTTCCATAGCAGCTTTTACTCCTGCCATATCTTCACACTCTATTTCCACTTTAGAGGTAAAAGGAATTTTTTGTCGAACTTCTATCATAAATTCATTTAAATTATCAATTGTTTTAAGATGCGTATCTTTAAGCATCAAACAATCATCAAGTCCCATTCGATGATTAATTCCCCCTCCACAACGCACAGCATATTTTTCAAATTCTCTAAGTAGAGGTCGTGTTTTTCGTGTATCTAAAAGTTTCACTCCATAAGGCTTTACTTTTTCAACAAATTCTCCTGTTAAAGTAGCAATAGAAGAAGCATGTAAAGCAATGTCTAACATGGAACGCTCTAATGAGAGTATCTCTTTTGAGTTACCAGAGACAAATAGCAGTTTTTTACCAATCTTAAAATGCTGACCATCTTGAATATGCCATTCAATTTGTAAATCATACATCTTTTCAAACACTTCAATATACTCGCGTCCTGCGAATACACCATCTGATTTTGCAACAATATAAGCTCTAACCTCTTTAGCTGTAGCAATACGTGCAAAAAGGTCACCACGTCCGACATCTTCAGCTATCATCGCTTCTATAAATTTATGTTTTAGCACTTTTCATGCCCTTTATATTTAGATATTCTATTTTTGAAGAATTATACCATTAAGAACTTTTTTTGATATAATTTCTATAATAAAACTAAATTACTTAAAGAATATATTATGGCAATAAACCTAATCGCAAAAAATAAAAAAGCATACCATGACTATGAAATATTAGAAAAATTTGAAGCAGGTATTGTATTACTAGGCTCAGAAGTCAAAGCCCTACGTGCTAAAAGAGCCAATTTAACTGATGCTTTTTGTCGTTTCATAAAAGGTGAACTCCACCTCATGAACACCCACATAGCCCACCTAGACACCACCAATGCCAACTTTGCAAGAGACACAAGAAGCCCAAGAAAACTTTTACTTCATAAAAAAGAGCTAGACAAACTCTTTGAAAAAGTACAAAAAGATGGCTTAACCATTGTGCCTCTTATGCTCTATTTTAATGAAAGAAACTATGTTAAAGTGAGCATTGCTGTGGCAAAAGGTAAACAGCTTCATGATAAGCGTGAAACAATGAAGCGTAAAACTCAATTACGTGAGGCTGCTCAGGCTATGAAGAGTTATAAATAATTCTTTAATAATATTTTTAGATTCTATTCAGCAAAAATATTGGTTATAATAAACCCATGCTAAAAGAAGAGAAAAAAGGCAGAAATGTCATAAATATAGAAGAGATAAAAGAATATCTTAACACTTTTGCAAATGAAAAAAAACTTTCTGTGCCCATAGACTCTTGGCTACAAAAAACCTTTGTTCGTTGGCTTATTAACTCTTTTGAGGAAGTAGAAGTCGTTGAATCTATGGAGCGTTATAAAACTTTACTACACAATAATATTCCTTCTTGGTTTACACCTTACTCTTCTATAGATTTTATTTACATTCATATTAAAAATCCTACTTTTATGGACACGCTCAATACATGTGTTGAGTTCTTAAGCTCTCGCAATGAAAACATTAGTCATAAGTTTCCTCGCATGACAGTTGAGCATATTATGAAAAAGTCCCAACAGGAGCATTTACGTATGCAGGAGCGACAACGACGTTTTATTGAGACATCGGGTAAAGCTTTAGAAAATGTTTTTACTTTTGAAAACTTACATGTAGTCAAATTTTTACCTCATCACAAAGAACTCTCTTTGGAGATGGCAAGAGAATCAGCACTCATGCAACACTGCTTAGGTGAATTTGATGATGTCAAAAAAGCTGAAGGTGGGTATGGTTCTTACTACTATGGACTAATACAACGAGAAGAGATAACCCTCTACTCTCTACGTGATGAAAAAAACATGCCTCATGCAACCATTTCAGTAAGCTATAAACGAAAAAAAGCATGGCTTGACCAAATAAAAGGTAAACAAAACCAAGCACCTATTGCTCGTTATGTTCCTGCTTCTGTGGCTTTTTTTAACCATTTAAAATTACAACATAATTATCATCCAGACTGTTTAGCCATGAATGTTGTCTTTGTCAAAGGAAAATCTCAACAGCTCTCCCAAATAAAAGATGAAGCCACACAGCAACACCTAATTGCCTATGATTCAAACTTCATTAATAAACTTCCAAATCCTAGTAAAAGCTCTTTATGGTTAGCCTCCTTACGTGATGCCAAACAGATAAGCAGTGTAAAAAATACCACTAGCCCCATGAAAATTGCTTCGCTCCTCCAACACCCTCTTTTACTTAATGAATTAAATTTTACCCATGAGCTAAAAGGAAAAAACATCTTACAGCAAAAAGAGGAGTATCGCATTGCTAATCGTCTTTTTGTTTTTCCTAAACTTGAAGTCACAAGGATTTAATATAATGAGTGAAGAAGAAATATTTGCCCTATCTTTTGCTAAGTTTGAAGAGGAACGTCTTAATCATAGTTTAGAAGTATTCAATGTAGAAAGCTATCTTAATGATGAATTTCACTTTAACCTTAATGCAGCTAACGCTTCTACTAATGTTTATGATGTAATTAAAAAAGTATGGTCTGAGGGGATACTTGAACTTTTTATTAAAAATAATATTTTAACCAATAGATTAGAAGTAAAAGATTTAGTAGCTTTTGATACTACACGTTTTGTTAAATTGGTTGTAGAAGTTTTAAAATTAGACCTAATTGAAGAGAAAGAGGCATGGGGACTACTCTTTTTAAATGCAAGACGTATTCAAGACACTTTTAAAAATAGTGAAGAGTTTCAAGCATCTTATTTTAAAGGTGCATTATTTTATGAAATACTTTTTAAATCTAAAGAAGAAGAAAAAGGCAAAAAAATTCAAAATTTTAACACCTTACTTGTAGCGTTACAAAAAAATAGTTCTGTAACTTTAACATGGTTAGAAAAAGACATATTTGAGTCATTTAAAATCATAAAGAAATCCACGCAAGCCCAAACTCCTATAGTGCCTTTGGGGAATTTTAATGAAAGTCCAATAATATCTCTACATAAGCTTTTAGGAAAAGAGAATAAACATGAACTTTGGAGTCGCTTAGATAAACTACAAGAAGAAGAACGAAATGCTCTCCTACCTCAACTCTATGTTGATACAGAAAATACAATAACAGCAGAAGACTATTTGGAACTTCCAGCACTCTACCCCAATATTTCATATGCCCATTATTTACGAGGTGTTTACTTTTATCATTTTGCATGGAAAGCTAGAGGCTTAGGTATTGTCAATACGGTAGGTCAAAAAAATTATGCACTCTTTTATGAACGGCTTAGGTATGCTATGGCTGATTTAAAAAAGGCTTATAAACTCTCACCAAATGAACAGACCTATTGGGCTGAACTTTACAATTTAGTCAAACATTTTAGAAGTACAGAGGCAGACCTCTTACAAGAAGAACTTTATGCTTCCATCAAAAAAAATGCAATGCAAAATACTTATTGTATTCAACGCGTAGCACATTTAAACAAAGCCCGTTGGGGTGGAAGCCACAAAGAAAGTTTAGCATGGGCAAGAGAAGTTGTTGCCCATAGTCAATATGGGTCAGCAATTAAAATCATTATTTTTGAGGCACTTATTGAACAATATAACTATATTTTAGAATTTGACAAAGATGAAAAAAAAGCCAATGCTATTTTTCAAGATAAAGCTTTACAATCCGAAGTTAATCAATACTTTAATGAACTCTTAGAAAATATAAAAAATTTTCCCAAGAATATTAAACAAACCCTTATTTTTTGGTATGAAAAAGTAGGTGATAGCCAACGCATTAGAAAACTCACTCATACTATTTGAATTAGAAATTTTTGCTATAATTCCAACTAAAAAGTAAGGTAAGCAAAAAATGACCATAGAAGAGATGAAAATGTTAAAAGTTGGCGACACCGTTAAAGATGTAGCTCGAAGCAAAAAACATGGACGAGAGATACATTGTACAATAGAATCTATGGATGAAAACAGTGTTACTCTTGTAGCTATATTAGCTGCTGATTCTGCTTCTTACCCTCATAGATTTTTCTTCGCTAGAGATGCCGATGCTTTAGATAAGGTTGAGTAAGCATGAGCAAAAATAAAGATTTTTTACGTAGAATAGTTGAAGAAGATTTAAATACTGGTAAATACCAAAAAGTAGTCACTAGATTTCCTCCAGAGCCAAATGGTTTTCCACATATTGGACACGCAAAATCAATAACCATCAATTTTGGTATTGCTAAAGATTACCAAGGTCACTGTAACTTAAGAATGGATGATACCAATCCTACTACAGAAGATACCCAATATGTTGAAGCACTCAAAGATGCTGTACAGTGGCTTGGATTTGAATGGGATAAAAATGTACGGTATACCTCTGATTACTTTCCTAAACTTTACGCCTATGCAATAGAACTTATTAAAATTGGTAAAGCCTATGTTGACAGTACCAATGAAGAAGAGATGCGTCAACTTCGTGGAACAGTAACCCAAGCAGGAGAGAGAAGCAAATATGCAAAACGTAGTATTGACGAAAACTTAGAGCTTTTTGAACGAATGAAAAATGGAGAATTTCAAGAAGGGGAGCATGTACTTCGAGCCAAAATTGATATGAGCTCAGCCAACATGAAAATGCGTGATCCACTTCTATATCGAATCAAACATGCACACCATTTTAGAGCAGGAGATGCATGGGCTATCTATCCAATGTATGATTTTGCTCACTGTTTGTCTGACTATATTGAAGGTGTTTCACACTCTATCTGTACACTAGAGTTTGAAAATAACCGTGATATTTATGACTGGGTACTAGAGACATTAAAACTTACCCCTCCAAGACCTTTTCAGCACGAATTTGCACGATTAGGCATTAACTATACGGTTATGAGTAAAAGAAAACTATTAGAGTTAGTAAATAATAATATTGTTAGTGGTTGGGATGACCCTCGCCTACCGACTATTGCTGGGTATAAACGAAGAGGTTACACGCCAGAGTCTATCATTAACTTTTGTGATGGAATAGGTGTTGCCAAAGCAAATTCAACGGTTGATGTAGCTCAACTAGAGTTCTCGATACGTGATGACTTAAACACAAAAGTACCAAGGGTTTTAGCCGTACTTGACCCACTTAAAGTAACCATTGAAAATTATGAAGGTTCTGAAGAGATTAATGCTCCCTACTACCCTCACGATGTTCCTAAAGAAGGTTCACGTAAACTACCTTTCTCTCGTGAGATTTACATTGAGCGTGATGACTTTATGGAAACCCCTCCAAAAGGTTACTTTAGACTTACACCAGAACAATCAGTACGGCTTAGACATGCGTACATCATCACTTGCAAAGAAGTCATTAAAGATGCTAATGGTAAAGTTATTGAAATCAAAGCAGAGTACCACGCTAACTCAAAAAGTGGAGAAGACACAAGTGGTATTAAAGTTAAAAGTGCCATTCAGTGGGTAGATGCAAAGACTGCTAAAAAAGTAGAAGTAAGAGTTTACGACCGACTCTTTAAAACAGAAGCACCAGAAGGTATAGAAGATATTAATGAAAACTCTTTAAAAATTATTCAAAATGCTCTCATAGAACCTACTGTCATTACAAATAAACCCGATGTTAGATTTCAGTTTGAGCGACAAGGGTACTTCTATGCTGACCCTATTGACTACACCGATGAAAAGCCTGTCTTTAACAAGATTGTAGGGCTTAAGGACTCTTGGGCTAAAAAAGAGAAAAAAGAAGTACCAAAACCTCAAGCTAAAAAAGTACAGATAGATGGTGAAGTTGTACCAATGAGTAAAGAGGAAGAAGCACGTTTTGAGAAGTATACCAATGAGTTAAACCTAAACTTTGAAGTAGCCAATACCCTTGCGCGTGATAAGCAGTTGTCTTCTTTCTACGAAGAGGCTTTAGCTGAGGTAAACACTCCTGTAAACCTTGCTAATCTTGTCACCAATGAGGTTGCAAGAGAATTAAAAGAGAAAGCCTTAGATGAGCTTAAATTTACATCTATTCAAGTAGCCCAGCTTGTTAAACTACTAGATAATGAGACTATTTCAAGTAAAATTGCGAAACAGGTATTTGAAGAAATGAGTAAAAGTGGCGAAGACCCACAACAAATAGTAGAGAGTAAAGGGCTTGTTCAGATAAGTGACCCAGAGACTCTTCTGCCAATTATTGATGAGGTCATTGCTAAAAATCCTGAGAATGTAGAGAAGTTTAAAGCAGGAAACAACAAACTCTTTGGTTTCTTTGTAGGACAAGTTTTAAAAGCGACTAAAGGAAAAGGAAATCCTACAGTTGTCAATCAATTAGTAAAAGATAAGTTGAAATAATAAATTTCAACTTATTGCATATCTTTCCACTTTACCATTCCCCATGACTCCAAATCTTTTTGGAGTTCATCCAAACTTTTATCGGTATGACAAGCATAACATGCATTGGTCTCTTTTGGCATTTTATAAAGCTGTGTTTGAAATGGTGAGGTAAACTCAAACTTATGAGAACGTACCGTCAATGGTGACTTTCCAGTATGTTTAGCTGTCTTTGGCATGTGACATTCTATACAAAGTGAACCTTTAGAATCTACTTTATGCTTCGTATGTGCTTCTAATGATTTCTGATGAGGACCAATAAGTGAACCATAATCATGACACTTCATACATGCATCATTACCCTCAGACTTTTGTGCAGTATTGCTTAACTCATGAGGATTATGACAATTAATACATGTCACGCCATGAGCGTACATTGCATCATGAACATATTCATTTCCTTGTGTTCGGTTCTTTTTCGCTGCTCCATTTGCCCAAAACTCTTTTGTCTCAATACCTAATGTGAATGGTGCAACTTTTTTATAGTCTATTAACGGCTTACCTGCTTCATACCCAGCAGGATAATCTTTAGCAATAGCCCATAAATCTTTAACAGAAATATTCGCATCTAATCTTTTATCTCGGTTTCGCATATGACATTGTAAACAAACCTCATTAGCACGAATAGGGTCGTGTAACGAGGCTTTATATACTGGACTATCTACATCTTCTACATGCTTACTTCCTGGTCCATGACAAGACTCACAAGCAATTGCAGGTTCTACTCTTTTTTGGGTTGACATATAGCCTACAAAGTGACATCCATCACAAGTATTTGAGGTAGGAAACTCATGATTGTCATGCTTATATGCATCTTTATACCAATACTTATAAGGCTTAAATTTTTGCCATTTTTTAGTTTCCACATTCCATTGATAATTTCCTAGACGAAAATCATCTTTTCCATTAATTTTTGCTGGAATCATATAACGTTGTTTAAACTTTGAACCAATAGTATAGAGTGACTCTTTTAAAGTAAAATCAGCATCAAGAGGGAGTTTGGTAAAATCGGAAACTACCACAGAAGCATCTTCTTGAATGTTTTGTATCATCTTAGAATGCATTGAGCTTTTCCACGCTAAATGTTCCTCTTCATGACATTTTCGACATTTGTCTGAGCCTACAAAGTGAGCTGTTTTTTGAGCTTTGGCTTGTAAGTCTACATTCAGTCCAATACGTTCTTTTGTAAGTTGTAGATAAAAAGGAAAGATTTTTGGTTGAAATAACCACAATAAAATAACCAATAGAGTAAAAATAAGAAAGATAGTTTTTTTCATACTGAAAGGGTAACGTAGATTTAATAAAATCAAACCTACATCATCAAAAATAAGCCTTTAACCTAATTCTATCTCACCTGCATAAGAGATAATTCCACCTGTATGGTTAATAACATTGTTCAAACCATGTTGTTTAAAAACATTTTGAACTTGCCCTGAACGATGCCCTGAACGACAAGTAAAGATAACTGTTTTATCTAAATACTTGTCTAGAAACTCTTGTCCCCACTCTTGAAAAGTTGACGTTGGTTTTAAAATATCAACCCCTTTAATATGCCCAGCATCATACTCCATCATCTCCCGTACATCAACTAGAAGAAAATCAACATTACCCTCTTCTCTCTCTTTTAATAAACTCTCTAATTCTTTTGAACTAACAGCTGATTGATTTAACATTTCACTCATAATTATAGTATTCCTTTAAAATAGTTATTACTTATATTATACATTATATAATATTATATTAACTTTTTACAATTCTATGCTTTAACTTTTTTTATATATAATATGCCAATTATTTACAAAAGGATACCTGTGATTATTGACAATACTCTATTGGAAAAACTAGAAAAGCTCTCTATGCTAAAAATTGAAGATGAAAAGAAAGAGGAGTTAGCCAATCAACTAACAGAAATTTTGGCATATGTTGAAAACCTTTCTGAACTCAATACAGATGAGTTAAATGCTAGTTTTTCTACTCTTGATGGGGGTACTCCTTTAAGAGACGATGCACCTAAAAATCAATCAGAAATAGCAAAAAGTATTTTTTCTCATGCACCTAATGCCCAAAATGATTTCTTTATTGTTCCCAAAATTATTGAATAGAAATAAAGCATTAAACTTAACCAAAAATAAAGAATAATTTTTATATAGTTTTATTAAATTAATAATAAAGATTTAATATGGCTATCAATATCAAAAAATTACTACAAAGTGTTGTCTCTCATGGAGCATCTGACTTGCACCTTGTCGCTCGTGCTGAACCTCAAATACGTATTGATGGTACACTAAAAGCTGTTAACTTGCCTGTACTTACAGGTGAAGACATTGAAGAGATGACTTATGCACTACTTACAGAAAAACAAAAAAAAGAGTTTGAGGAACATTTGGAACTAGACTTTGCTCTTATGCTTCCTGGTATTGGTCGTTTCAGAGCAAACTATTACCGAACATTAGGAGATATTGCTGCTGCTTTTAGAATTATTCCTACTGAAATTCCTTCTCTAGATGACCTAAAAGCACCCCCACTCTATAAAGAGCTTATCAAAAGAGAAAAAGGGCTAATTCTTGTTACAGGTCCTACTGGTTCAGGTAAGTCCACCACCCTTTCAGCAATTCTCAATGAGATTAATCAAACAGAACATAAACATATTGTTACCATTGAAGACCCCGTTGAGTTTATACATCAAAACAAAAAATCTGTTTTTTCACACCGTGAAACAGGAGCAGATACAAAAAGCTTTGCTTCAGCATTAAAATATGCAATGAGACAAGATCCAGATATCATCCTTATTGGAGAGATGAGAGATAAAGAAACCATAGAGGCAGCACTTTCAGCAGCTGAGACAGGTCACTTAGTCTTTGGAACACTACATACTAACTCAGCACCAGGGACAATTAACCGTATTATCGATGTATTTAATGGCGATGAGCAAGCACAAATTAGAACCATGATTTCAACTTCACTGGTTGCTGTTATATCTCAAGTTCTACTACCAAAAATAGGAGGTGGTAGAGTTGCTGTACCTGAAATCTTAGTTTCAAACAATGCCATAGCCAACTTAATTAGAGAAGATAAAATTCATCAAATTTATTCTCAAATGCAATTAGGTCAAGGTCGAAGTGGGATGCAAACACAAACCCAAGAGCTCATCAGATTGGTAGAAAAAAGATTGATTTCAAAAGAAAATGCTTTACAATATTCTAGTAAACCAGATGAGCTAAAGAAAAATAGCAATTTTAGATAAATTAGGATATAATTTCATAAAAAATTTTAATTTGTTAAATATTATGGATTAAAAAAAGGAAATGGTTTTATGGAATTCATGGGTTTTCACATTGTAGATATTATTATTGTTGTATTGGTCGCATTTTTAGCAATTAAAGGTTTAGTAAATGGTTTTACAAAAGAGCTACTAAACTTCATAAGTATCGTTGCTGGTGTACTTTTAGCAGCTAGATACAATACCATGGCTGTTCAATTCATTAATGAACAGGAACTTGTTCCTAAAATTTCTGATGACTTTGCAAATATTATTGGTTTTATTATCATCATTCTTACTGTTTGGCTAGTCATTGGGTTTATCTCTTCAATTATTAGTAATTTTACTTCAAGACCTAGTGGCTTTTTAAGTAGGTTAATGGGCTATATTCTTTCTGCTGGACGCTATCTATTTATCTTTTCTTTAATTATTTTTGCTGTAAGCCAAGCTGATTTTTTTGAAAAATCAGCAACAAAATTTAAAGCTGAAACAAAACTTTTTGAACCAATGAGTGAAGTAGGTGCAATGATTTTAAATATTGATTTAAATCAAAGTATCCCAAAAGACTCAAATGGTACATCAAGTATTAAAAAAGTAAATGAAAACAATTTAAGTAAAACTCCTTCCAGTACACTAACTGAGCAAAACGCATCAAACTAAAGGACGTAAGCAAATGCCAAACAGCATATCATATGATGATCTCTTAGAGAACTTTAAAAAGTTACTCAAAACTACCAATCTTAAGTATACCACTCAACGTGAACTTATTCTTAAAGTCATCTATGATAATGATGGTCATTTTACACCTGAGGATATTTACAATCTTATTAAAGAGAGCTACCCTGAAATTAAATTAGGTATAGCGACTGTTTATCGTACCTTAACACTACTCGAAGATGCTGAAATGGTAAGTTCTATCTCTTTTGGTACACAAGGTAAAAAATATGAATTTGGATTAAAAAAACACCATGACCATTTAGTATGCATAAAATGTGGAAATATTGAAGAGTTTTATGATGATATCATTGAAAAAAGACAAGAAGAGATTGCTGAAAAATTCAATTTTAAAATGAGCAATCATGTTATGAAGATTACGGGTACTTGTTCAGCTTGTATGGCTAAAGAGTAACCCTCCCCAAAACATCTAACCTAACAATTCATCTATAAACCAACTACTATAAAAAATATTTTAGGAGAAAACTTGATATTTGACAACCAATATATTCAAGAGCGAATTAAAAAAACAGAAACACTAAGAGAAAAAGGAATTAACCCTTACCCAAATCAAGTCAAAAAAGGAACACCCTCTGCACAATTTTTAAGTGAATGTGCTTATGTTCATGATATAGAAACTCAAGAGATGAAAAAAGATGAGAGCAAATCATATAGACTTACAGGTCGTCTTAAATTCATACGTATTATGGGAAAAGCAGCCTTTGCAAAAATAGAAGATGAAAATGGTTTGGTTCAAATTTACTTTAACCGTGATGACCTTCCTGAAAACTATTACAATGACGTAGTTAAAAAACTTTTTGAAGTTGGAGACATCATTGAGGTACAAGGCTACCCTTTTGTAACAGGTACAGGTGAACTTACACTACACTGTTTAGAGGTAAATTTAGTGACAAAAGCTATCTCTCCTCTTCCTGAAAAGTTTCATGGTATTCAAGATGCCGAGATTAAATACCGACAGCGTTACCTTGACATGATAATGGATGCTGAAGTTACCAAACGATTTAAGCTTCGTTCTCGTATTGTATCAACCATTAGACATTTCTTTGAAGACAAAGGCTTTTTAGAGGTTGAAACTCCTATGATGCACCCTATTTTGGGTGGAGCAAATGCAAAACCATTTACTACACACCATAATGCTTTAGGTGTAGACAGATTTTTAAGAATTGCACCAGAGCTTTACCTAAAAAAACTCATCACAGGTGGGATGGATGCCGTTTTTGAAATAGGTAAAAACTTTAGAAATGAAGGGATTGATGCCACGCATAACCCTGAATTTACAGTTATTGAATTTTACTGGGCATACAAAACATACATCGAACTTATGGAAGTAACTGAAGAGTTATTTGATTATATATTTGACACTTTAAAGTTAGATAGAAAACTACCTTATGGGGACAAAGAGGTAGACTTTAGTACGCCATTTACACGTGTAACTTGGATTGATTCTATTGTCAACATTGGGGGTATTCCACGAGAAATAGCCGAAGATAGAGACAAAGGTTTAGCATTTTTAAAAGAAAATAATCTTAAAAATGATGACAACTGGACAATCGGTTATGTTCAAGCTGAACTTTTTGATGAATTCGTTGAAGCAAAACTTATTAACCCAACGTTCATTACAGACTACCCTGTTGACATCTCTCCACTTGCACGAAGAAGCGATGCCAACCCTGAAATAGCAGAACGTTTTGAGTTCTTTGTAGCTGGTGCAGAGTTAGCCAATGGTTTCTCTGAGCTTAACGACCCAATTGACCAGTTTAAAAGATTTCAAGCACAAGTTGATGCCAAAGAGTTAACAGGCGATGATGAAGCGATGCACATGGACACCGACTTTGTAAAGGCTCTTAGCTATGGTATGACACCAACAGCAGGTGAGGGAATTGGAATTGATAGATTGGTTATGATGCTTACTAACCAACAGACCATTCGTGATGTGCTTCTTTTCCCTGCCATGAGACCAGAAGCCCCAAAAGCACCTGTCATCTCAGATGAAAACAAATGTAAAAAATGTGGAAATGAAAACGCTGAAGAGCTTAAACCTGCTAAAAAAGGTAAGGGAATGTTCTGTATCGATGGAAATTCTTGTAAAAAACGTATTTCAGAGCGAACATAAATCACTCTTTAACTTTAAAATATATTTTTGGACAAAAATTTGTCCGAAAATATTTTAACTCAGCTCCTCAATACAAAAACGCCCTCTTTTATTAAATTTAGCCTTTGCCTCTTTCTTTAAGTTCTTCTCTACCTCAGCTAAGGCTCTATTTAAATCTATTTCACTCACTTCAAAATATTCTAACTTTTTGATAATTTTCTTCGTTTTTTCAAAAAAATCTTTGGCTTTAATACAAGCTTTTCTTCTTTTATAAAAAAGTGCAATGTTCCAATAACTTCGAGCTGTAGAAGCATGTTCTGCTCCATGAAGTGCTTCTTTAATTTCTAAAGCTTTTAAATGAAGAGGCTCTGCTTTAACATATTTTTCTACAGCATCATAAAATCCTGCTAAATTATTGTAACTTGTAGCTGTGTCAATATTTTTTTCACCTAAAAGCTCTTCTCGAATTTGTAGAGCTTTTTCATAAAAAGGTAAAGCCTTTTCATAATTTTTCATCCCCATATAAATCACACCCAACAAATCATAACTTTTAGCCGTAACAGCTGACTTCTCACCAAATAGCGTCTCTCTTATTGTACAAGACTTCTCTTGCATAAGCAACGCCTCTTTGTACTCTCCCGTAGCATAATGTAAAAAGGTCATTGAATCTAAAAGACCTGCAATATAATTATCAGATTTCTCTTTAAAAAGTGTTAAGAGTCTCTCTACAATAACTCGATACGCACTCAAACTTTTTGCTATTAAAGTACTATTATAAGGGTCAATGTAAGTTGAAATGTTTTCTAAAGCATAAGTGATATTTTCATAAACTAAAGCTTCGTCATTATTTATAATGTCTTGAATATTTTTATCAAACTTATAACATCCATTATCTTCACTAAGCCACTTTTTTTCAACTAATGCTTGAAGCTTGATGTTTAAGTCTTTGTCATCTAAAATTTTTTCTAAAATCTCAAATTGTATCTCTATAGAGGGGAAAAGTGCTAAAAACTGTAGTAATTTTTTTAAATCTTTATTTTCTTCACTTGTAAACTTGTCCATGCTCATCCCAATTCATTTGAATGAATTATATCAAAAAGGGATTAAGGGAACTCTTTAATCAAAAAGTTCATAAATTCTCTGAAACACATCATCCATTTCAGCATCTATTTCTAAAGTTTCTTTAGTAATAGGGTGCAGAAATTTAATTTTGTTTGCATGAAGCAAAAGTCTATGACAATCAAACTTTTCACGAAAAAGTACGTTGTGTTCGTGTCGTCCATATTTGGTGTCCCCTACGATAGGATGCAATATGTGTTTCATATGTCGTCGAAGCTGATGTTTTCTACCTGTCTTTGGCAGGAGTTTCACCAAAGAGTAACGTGCCACAGGGTAGCGACTTACAGGGTATGGTAGCTCTATTTGAGCTAGGGTTTCATAATAGGTTTGAGCAGACTGTGGCTCTTTGTTGTCGCTTCTGTCTTTGTCTGCTTTTTTATCTAAAATAACTTTTAAATCATAGTCAATTAATTCTGACTCTTTGGTGTAGCCACGTACCACAGCTGTGTACTCTTTTTCGATGCTATGTGTTTTAAACTGCTCAGAGAGTAAACTTGCCACTTCTGAACTAAGAGCAAACACCAAAACACCCGATGTCGGTTTGTCTAAACGATGCACAGGATAAACATACTGCCCTATTTGGTCGCGTACCATCTGCAAAGCAAATTGGGTTTCGAGTTTATCAATGGGCGACTTATGCACCAGCAATCCAGAGGGTTTATTAATGACGACTAGGTATTCGTCTTGGTAGAGAATTTCTAACATTTTTGAAACACGGCGATATTACTGTTGATGGTTTTTAGCAGTTTTAGCCCTACTTTTTCAGCCATAAGCTCAAAACTTTGAGGTGTAAAAAAACTAATGTGTGTCGGGTCTCTTCTGTACCACCAGTTTAAAAAAGCGTCGTCCTCTTTAGGTGGAAACTTGGTCATGAGGACAATATAACCTTGAGGATTTAGATGTTTACTCAAAAGCTCTAAAACTTCAAGAGGCTTAGAGAGATGTTCAAAGACCTCAGTTGAACTTATGAGGTCATAACTTTTACTCTCATACACCTTTTGTGGAGCATAAAAGAGGTCATAAATGTCTACCTCTAACCCTCGTCTCTTCAAAAGCTCCGAAAAAATAGGTGTTGGACCTGACCCAAAATCTAAAGCTGTTTGAATGTTTGGTAAATAAGAAGCAATAGAAAGCTCAATAAACTCCTCAAACATCTGAACATAGCCCTTGTTTTCTAAGCTGTTGTTATGTTGGTCGTACTGCTTTTTCTCTCGTGTTTCATCGACTCTTTGGGCATCATCTAGGTATATGAACCCACAAGTACTACAACGGTAGTAATTTAGCTCTTTTTTTACATCTTTTATGAGAGAAGTGAAGGATTGACAAATTTTACATCTACAGTTAGCTCGGTTCATTTGGCTCTACTTGTTTTTTTGGTTAGCATTATAGCCAAGAAGTTTTATTTAAAATAACTCTTTTACCCTTCACCATAAATTAAACTCAGAACGCCAAAACCGATACCATCGATCACGATATAAAGCTTTAATAATAATCCAAACCAAATATAAAATAAACCAAAGTAATGGGATATAATAAACAAAAAATGCCCATAGTGCTTTGTAGCTTTCCCAATCAGATAATTCAGTAACAGACCAATAAGCAACTAATGAGCCATAAATAGGTGTTAGTGCTGTAAAAAAAGCTACGATGGTGGATACAATACCACCCCATTCATACTTTTCACTGTACCATTCATAAATGAAAAAGAACTGTAAAACCGTCATAACCCCATACCAAAGCACATTTAGACCAATTAGCATAGCCAACCATTCAGGAGTTCGATCTAGTTCTAAATCATCTAATGCACATTTATCCCAATCTCCATTAACAGCCTTATAAAGTTCATACGCCACCATATTTTCATCTAGTTCTTCAACAAATTCTGTAAACTCAGGCATGTTCTCTTCCATGCCAATGTCTAAAACAATACGCTCATTATTAATAATTTGTTTACTAATTGTAGCAGTTCTATAGTCTCCCTCTACAATAAAACGCTGTATATGTTGAGCAAGAGACTTAACATCATCATCTTCATCAATAGAAAATCTTATGGCTATTTTTTTCATGTAAAATCATAACATAAAAATATGCTATAATCTATTTATGATTAAAGAACACGAACTAGACAAACTTATTATTTGTAAGAAATGTCATACCTTACATCAAAAGGTGCAACTCCCTGAAAAAGAGAAAGCCCTTTGTTCAGAATGTAATGTTCTTCTCTATCAACAAGATAGCCAAATGTTAAATAAAACTTTAGCCCTTGTTATTGCAGCCTCTATTTCTCTATTTATTGCTTTTGAATTTACTATTATTCACATTAATATTAAAGGCTTAGAACAAAGTTTGACGCTAGGTTCTCTCTTTATGGTCATTGAGGAACATGAACAATATGTAGTAGGAATGTTATTTCTCTTTATTATTGTTATTTTTCCTATTATTATTTTACTCTGTATGTTTTTACTTCTTTTTTTTATGAAAATCGAAAAGGCCGGATATTTAACCAAACGTCTACTTATTCTTTTAGCCCAAATTAAACCGTGGAACATGGTTGACATCTTTTTTATCTCTCTTTTGGTTTCTATGGTAAAACTATTTGATGTAGCAAATATAGAACTAGGAGTTGCCTTCATTGCGTTAATGATAACTCTTATTCTTGACATTATGATTACTAAAAACATTAGTTTTCACCAACTTTGGATACTACATGCTAGTATTTATGGAGACGATGATGAGTAGTGAACATTTCATTCGTTGTCATATTTGTGAAACAGTAAACTACGAACATCCTAAAATCACTAAGTGTAGACGATGCCACAGTAAAATTAACCATTCTCTTAAAGACTCATATCATAAAACTTTAGCCCTACTCATTACAGCAATAATTCTCTACATACCAGCAAACCTTTACCCTATTTTAATCTCTAAGCAATTTGGGGTTAACAGTGGAAGTACTATTTTAGGAGGAATCATCCATCTTTGGGAGCTAGGCTCTTACCCTATTGCTATTATTATTCTTTTAGCTTCAGTGGTTGTTCCTCTTTTAAAATTTTTACTTATTATTTATTTGCTCATAGCAGCTAAGTACAAAACCCGTTCTAGTTTTCTTGACAAACATAAACTTTTTTATATCACAGAAGCCATTGGCCCTTGGTCTATGGTGGATGTTTTTGTAGTCATCATACTTTCTGTACTTATTCATTTTTCAACCGTTCAAATTTACCCAGGTGCTGGTGCTACAGCTTTTGCATTAATGGTGTTTTTTACCATGCTTTCAGCACTCTCTTTTGATACACGACTTATTATAGACAATGACAATCAAAATAATAGATAACTAAAAAGGAAAGCTTCTTTATGCCTCATCAAAAATACAATACACCTAGAATTAAAAAATCAAAAGGTATTCAACTGCTAACAACCATTTGGATTGTCCCTTTTATTGCAATGGTTATTGCTTTGTGGTTAGCATTTCAATACTATTCTAAAGTAGGTCCATTAATTACCATAGACTTTAAAGAAAATGCTGGACTTATTGCAAAACAAAGCCATGTGAAACTTCGAGATGTCATTGTAGGAACGGTTGAGAATGTTAGCCTTTCAGAAGAAGGTGATGGAGTAACGGTACAAATACGTATGAACAAAAATGTCTCTAAATATCTCAATAAATCAGCAAAATTTTGGATTGTACACCCAGATGTTGACTCTAGTGGTATTAGGGGACTTGACACCCTACTCTCTGGCTCATACATTGAATTAAAAGCAACAAAAAGTAAATTAACACAAAAACATTTTCAAGGTTTAGAAGAAGCTCCAGCCGAAGATGCTGATGGAGAGACCTATCTACTTTCTGCTCCAAAATCATACCATTTAAAAAAAGGCTCAAATGTCTATTATCGTATGATAAAAATAGGAAAAGTACAACGTGTTGCCATCGCACCCAATGGTAAAAAAATAAACTTTCTTATTTTTGTTTATAAAAAATATACCCAATATATCAATAAAAGTACGCAGTTTTATACAACGTCCTCTGTTTCTGTAGATATTTCAAAAGGTAAACTTGACTTAACGGTTGCCTCTTTTTCTCAACTGGCTCGTGGAGGAATATCAATTTATACCCCAACACAAAGCTTAAGAGAGAATAATTTAGCAAAACTTCACAAAGGACATATATTTCCTCTTTACAAAAACTTAAACCAAATGAAAGCAAAACATCTTATGAGAGGAGAAAATGATAAGGTCTACAAATTTATTTTCAATGAACCTATTGCAAAACTAGAAATTGGATCACCTGTTGAGTTTAATAGTTTTCAAGTAGGTTATGTCATAGATATTTTAAGTCACTATAATCACCAATCAAAAGCCATTGAATCTGAAGTATATGCCATTATTCATACCAAAGGATTTTCACAAAGAAATTTAGAAGGTGAGGGAAGAAGAATTATTGATAACCTAGTAAAAGAAGGCTTACGCGCTCAACTCAATACAGCCCTACCTCTGATTGGCTCACAGTTTATTGACCTAGTCTTTACAAAAGAGAAAAATGGAACATTGGAGTTTGATGGTCAATTTACTCATTTCCCTACCATAAAAACAAAAAAAGAATCAAATATTTTTAAAGAAGTAGAAGCATTGGTTATTAAAATTAAAAAGCTTAAACTAGAAGAGCTTCTAAGTTCAGCCACCAATCTTTTTGAAAAAAATCAAAAACCAATAAATGACATTTTAAAGAACTTAAAAAGTACCATTGATAATCTTAACAAGATGCTAAAAAGTTTTGATAAAGCTGCTTTAAATATCAATAATATTACGGAACAAGAATCTTTGAAAACTTTACCAGACAGTCTACAAGTGACATTGGCTGAATTAACAGAGACCTTAGAAAAAGTAAAAACCTTAAGTCAAGACTACAATGCTAACTCAAAGTTCTCAGCTGAGCTCTCTTTAACTCTAAAAACACTAAATGCTACAGCTGAGTCTATGGGTAAAGTATCTAAAACACTTGAACGTAAATCAAATGCCCTCATATTAGGAGATGAATAATGAATAGATTACTACTTATACTAAGCCTATTATTTTTTACAGCTTGTGATTCTAAAAAATTTTATACTTTAGGAGACAACTTAAACATAAGAGAAACAACAACATATACACAAACTATTGATGTCGTTAAAGTTACCGTTCCTAAATACTTAAAAGAACATAAAATTGTACGCCAAATTAGCCCATACCAAATTGAACTTGTAGACAAAGCACAATGGCTCATACCTATGGATAAAAAGCTAACACAGATTCTTATAGACTATCTACAACAATCAATGAACAACCCTAATGTTTACCTCTACCCATGGGACTCTAACAATAAAACAGATAAAAAAGTTATTGTTGATATTAAAAAGTTCATAGCTTCACAGCAACAAGTAATGCTCAAAGCAAACTATAAAATAGTAGATTTAAAAACAAATCAAAAGCAAACAAAAAATTTTGAAACAACTGTTCTCAACCATAGTAATATTGAGAGCATGATGAAATCGATGGAAACTGCTTATCTGCAACTGCTCCAAAATATCAAAGAAACTATTATTAACAATAAATGAGTATAATAATTAATGAAATTTTTTAAACTATTTTATTCATTCTTATCTAAACTATTGATATTGATTATTTTATTGTTAATCTCATTAATTTTTTATTTTACAATGCCTATCAAAACAACTCAAACAGTTTTTTTACCTCAAGGTTCAGTCACCAAAGTGATTAGCCATTTAAAAGAGCAAGGTTATGCATTAAGCTTTTTAGATACTTATCTTTTAGCCTATGCTTTAAATGCACCTAAAAGTGGTACGCTTCTTATCGGTAAAAAAGAAATGAGCCGTATTGATTTTTTAAAAAAGCTTTCAACAGCTAAAGAAGCTATAGATATCGTAACGCTTATTCCAGGAGAAACACGTCCTATCTTTTTAGAGAATTTAGCCAAACAGCAAAAACTAGATTTAAAAAAACTAGAAAGTGCTTATGATGAGTTTTCATTCTACAAAGAAGCTGGAATAATGCCTGAGACCTATCATCTTCCTAAAAACATTTCAGAAAAGAAGCTCATATCTTTCCTTGTAGACGAGAGTGAAAGAGAGTATAAAAAACTTGCACTAAAACATTTAAAAAAGTATAATAAAAAAGAGTGGTTAAAAATCCTAACCATAGCCTCTGTAATACAGAAAGAGGCTGCGAACAATGAAGAGATGCCCATTGTCGCTTCTGTTATCTATAACCGTCTCAAAAAAGAGATGCCTTTACAAATGGATGGAACATTAAACTATGGGAAATACTCTCATGTAAAGGTAACCCCTAAACGTATAAAGGAAGATAAGAGTAGATTTAACACCTACGCCCATAAAGGCTTACCTCCTTATCCTGTATGTTCTGTTTCCATTACAGCCATAGAAGCAGCTCTTAATCCTAAACAAACTGACTATTTGTACTTCATGAAAAATAAAAATGGCGTACATGATTTCACTCATTCATATAATGAGCATTTAAAGAATATTCAAAGAGCTAAATAATCCTTAGCTCTTTATACTGGTCTTGAAAAAAAGGGAGTATTATAGTTGAGGAGTTACCTCCACACCCAACAAGTAGTGCAGAAGTAATTAACATAATCTTTGTTTTCATAAGGTATTCCTTTTGTTTTTGGATATCAAGAGAATATTATAGAAATGTTAATTTAGTGTTAAACTATTCTTTTTTATATCAAATTTTTATACTAGACAGTAACTCTAGGCTTCCTCCTTCCTATACCCCCACCCATACAAAATAGGCAAAATAAACAGCGTCAAGAGCGTAGAACTTACCAAGCCATTAATCACAACAATCGCCAATGGTCGCTGAATTTCTGAACCAGGCCCTGTGGCAAAGAGTAGAGGTACTAGACCAAATGATGCAATTAACGCCGTCATAAGCACAGGTCGAAGTCGTTTTACAGCTCCCTCAACCAGCACCTCTTTAATCGCCATGCCTCGCAGGGTTAAGTAGTTGAAGTAGTTGACCATGACCACCCCGTTTAACATCGCAATTCCTAAAAGAGCAATAAACCCGACCGACGCAGGAACAGAGAGGTACTCTCCACTAAAGTAAAGCCCCATAAACCCACCAATGAGTGCCATAGGCACATTCATAAAGACAATTAACGCTTGTTTAAGTGAGCCAAAAGAGATGAACAACAACATAAAGACTAAAAATAGAGCAATAGGAACAATGAGTTGTAGCCTACTGGCTGCTCTTTGTTGGTTCTCGAACTCTCCACCATAGCTTAGGTAGTATCCAGCAGGGAGTTTAATCTCTTTGGCTACTTTGGCTTTGACCTCTTCTACAAAACTTACTAAGTCTCGCCCCTCTACATTGGACTGAACAACGGTTTTTCGGTAACCGTTTTCATGTTCTATCTGCACAGCTCCATCGCTTTGTTTAAAGTTGACCAAACGACTAAGTGGTACTGATGTCCCATCATGTAGTGGGTAGTAGAGTTTAGAGAGGGCATCAAGTGAATTTTGTAATCTCTTTTCACCTTTTACTACCAAATCAATTCGTCGCATTCCCTCTTGGATGATACCTACAGAAGTTCCACTAATCATTGTGTTTAAAAAGCTGTTTACTTCATCTTGGTTTACACCATAGTAACCCATGTTTTTACTGTTAAACTCTAACTCAAAATAGGCAACACCCTCGTTGGCTTTTTTGTAGACATCAGAGCTTCCTTTGATTTTTTCTAACAAGTTTTTTAACTCATCGGCAATGCGTTCAAGCTCTGCATGGTCACTTCCGAAAATATCAATGGCTAAATCTCCACGTACCCCTGTAAGCATCTCTGAGACTCTCATCTCAATAGGTTGGGTAAATCCTGCTTCTATTCCCACCATTTGGTCTAAGACCTCTCTAATCTTGTCGATGACAAAGGTTTTAGAGGGTTCTCGCCACTCCTCTTTTGGTTTTAAGACCAAAAAGGTATCGGTGTCATTAAGTGCCATTGGGTCAAGCCCTAGCTCATCACTTCCTGTTCGTGCGACGATGTCTTTGATTTCAGGAACTTCTTTGAGCAGTTTTCGTTGAAGTTTTAGATTAAGTTCACGACTCTCTTCTAGTGAGATAGAGGGTAACATCTCTATTCCTACAATCAAATCACCCTCATCCATGGTAGGCATAAAGGTCTTTCCTGTTTGGTCTGCTAGATAGAGTGAATACCCAAAGAGTAACACCACCAAAAGCATAACCGTTTTAGAGAAACGCAATGTAAGCTTAAGCAGAGGTTTGTACCCTGCTATAAGCCCACGAACCAACAACGACTCTTTATCTGGACGTTTTGTTAAGATAAATGAACTCAGTACTGGTACAAGTGTCAATGCCAAAATAAGTGAACTCACCAAAGCAAAGACAATACTAAGTGCCACAGGTGCAAAGAGTTTACCCTCTAAGCCTTGCAGACCCAAAAGAGGCATAAAGACAATGACAATAATCAACACCCCAGTGACAATAGAGGGAGCCATCTCCACCGAAGCGTTGCTAATGATGAGCAGTTTACTTTCATGTTGTTTTTGTTCATTTCCAAGCTCAGCCGTGATATGTTCGACCATAACCACGGCAGAGTCGACCAGCATTCCTATGGCTATGGCAAGACCCCCTAGACTCATAAGGTTGGCACTTAAGCCAAAGTATTGCATTGCCATAAAGCTCATAAGCAGAGCAAATGGTAAAATAAGTGCTACCGAAAAAGCTGAAGCTAAGTTCCCCAACATGAGCAGTAAAATCACAAAAATAAGAACAATCGCTTCAACCAAGGCTTTTTTTACAGTATCAGTCGCAAGGTTGACCAACTTAGTACGGTCGTAAAAAATCTCAATGCTTGTTCCTTTTGGAAGCATCACTTCAAGCTCTTTTAGCTCTGTTTTTACTTTCTCTAAGACCTTAGCAACATTTGCACCCTTTAACCCAAGCACCAAACCTTGTACAGCTTCGCCCTCACCATTTTTGGTTACAAATCCTGCACGTGTAATGTAGCCTAAACCTACCTTTGCTACCTCATCAAGGGTTACAATATGGTTCCCACGTTTTGCAACGCTTAAGGACTCTATGTCTTCAATGCTTTTGAGTTTTCCAACACTTCGTACTAGAATCGCTTCTACCCCTTTGGTCACACGTCCTGCTCCACCATTTTGATTGTTTTTCTCTAAGGTAGCAAAAATATCTTCTAAACTCACGCCCAACTTTCGCATGGCATCAAGGTTGGGAATAACCTCATAGGTTTTAACCTTTCCACCCAAAGCATTCACCTCTGCCACACCAGAAATGGCTCTGATTTTAGGAGAGATAATCCAGTCAAGCAGTGTTCTTTTTTCTGTCAAGCTTAAGTTGTCCGACTCAATGGTAAACATCAAAATATCACTCAACGGCGTAGAGATAGGGGCTAAGCCTCCTTCAATATTGCTCGGTAAATCACCTTGAATGCTTGTTAGACGTTCACTCACCTGCTGTCTTGCCCAGTAGATATCTGTGCCATCTTCAAAGTCAATGGTAATGTCACAAAGCCCATACTTAGAAGTAGAACGCATCATGGTCTGATAGGGAATTCCTACCATGTTCATCTCAATAGGCATGGTAATACGTGACTCAATTTCAGCAGGGGTCATACCATTTGATTTAATAATCATCTTTACCTGTGTAGGTGAAATGTCAGGAAAGGCATCAATAGGAAGCTCTTTATAGGACTTCACCCCAAAGCCTAAGATGGTCAATGCTAAGAGTACAAAAAAGACTCGTTGAGAGAGTGCAAAACGAATTAAACTATTCATCACCATCCTCTTCCATCATGCCTTTTAAAATAGCCAAAGAGCTAGTGGCTATTTTGTCGCTACTACTTATCTCTGCGTTAATATAATAGAAGTTTTTATCTTCACCCAGTATTTTAACTTTTTTAGGCTCGTAGCCCTTGTTTGTTGCTACAAATAGTATCTCACCGTCGTCTGAACTTATGAGTGATTTCTTTTTGATTTTAAAACTGCTTGTCGCAAGAGAGAGTTTTGCCATGCCCCTTATGCCTGTTAAAAACTTTTTGTTTTGAGGCAATGAAAAACGTAACTTTTGTGTTTGGTTTTTAGCATTAATTTTAGGCGATTTCAAAAGAAGTTTACTCTGAAATTTCTCATGAAAAAATGCAAGTTCCACCGACTGATGAAGTTTGAGTTGCATCGCTTTTTCAAGAGGTACGGCTACTTCTAACCATAATGCTCCCTCTTTTTGAATGACCACTAATGTATCACTAGCTGTGGTACTGTCTCCTGAATGAATATTGAGATTAAAGACCGTTCCTGATACATGAGAACGTAATGAGATACTTTTAGAGATTTTAAACTTTTCAAACAGGTTATGAATCATGGTATCTGTCGCTCCATAACTTCGTAAAAGTGCTTTAGAAGCAGAAGCCCTTACCTTGTCGGCATTGTGTTCGGCATTGGCTGCTGTACACTGCTTTTTAGCAATAATCCCCTCGCGACATAAACGGTTTTTACGTTCAGCTAAGTGACCATGGTGTTTAAGCTCAATCGCATCAGAAAGAAAGCGTTTTTGAAGTTCTATCCACGCTCTACCTGTTACCTCGGCTATGAGGTCACCTTTTTTTACGCTGTCAAACTCTGCTACATAGAGCTTCTTAATCTGTGCATCAAAAGGCAAAGAGATACTTTGAAAATATTGTGGTGGGGTCACCACCTCTGCCATGTACTCACCCATAACCAAACTGTTTGCTAGTTTAGGGTTTGCCACCTCTATTTGCCAATCTTTCTGTTGTTCTTCTGTCAATTTAATTGCCGTTGCATCAAGCCACATAAGAGTTAGGGCTAACGTGATTATTGTTCTTTTCATTAGTTACTCTCCTCGATTTCACCAACACTATAAAGTTTAAATAGTGTCTCATAATAATTTTTTTTCTCTTCTAAAAGTCTCTGCTCTAAAGTGTAGAGTTTCTTTCTACTTAAAAGGTACTCCATGACTGAACTCTCTCCGTAAAGGTAGCTCTTTTTCATAAGAGGTAAGATTGAATTTTGATAGTACTCAATGTTCTCTCTTTTTGCTAAAATCTCCTCATAGAGCCTACTCAAACGCTCACTTAAAACCTTGATTTCATAATTTTTTTGAGCCAAAAGCTCTTCATTTCGCAACTCAATGGCTGAAGATTTATGCAACAAAGAGGCTTTTTCATTCTCATTTTTGCTTGAAGAGAAATTCAACGGAATCGAAACCCCAACGGTGTAAAGGTTACGGTCTAACTCTTTTGTGTAGGCTGATGAAAGCTCAATGGTATCTAGCTTGTTACTGTAGCGTTTTAAACCAACATGGGTACTTTGTAAACGCTTCTCTTTTGCCTCTTGGCTTAAAGAAAATGCTTTAGACTCTATGGCTACACTGTGACTTAGAGGGTAGATGTCTTGACAAGAAAAAGGGGCATCGTCTACATTGCTTAACGAAAGCATTTGTGCTTTTTCATTGGCTACTTTTTTTCTTAGATTAGTGAGTTCTAGCTCCAAAGCCTTTTGTTCAAACTCCAGTTGTAAAAGTTCTGTTTTGGCAATCTCATCTAAACGATAGGCCTTCTCTTTTTTGGCATAGAGTTCGTTTATCTGCTCATAGCCCTCTTCAAAACTGCTTACATAGTCAAGGTCTAAACAGTACTGATGGTAAAGATTTCTAAGCTCATTTTTAAAAGCAATAATCTTTCGTCGCTCCTCTAAAACAGAAGCCTCCACACTTAAATGACGCTGCTCTTGTGCCAACTCTTGAGCGTTGCTGACCGACAACTCTTTAGAAAAACCAATGTCATACTCAAAATTCAAATTGCCTAAGCCATTAACTTGTGAAATAGAGTGATTAAGCGTTAAAGGAGCTAACGCCGTATCTGCAAGGCTCTTTTTCTCCATGCTTAACTGTTCTGCTTCTAAAATCTTCTCAAAACGCTGTGGCTCTTTAGCATTGTTTACAAGTTCATTTAGTGTTAGCTCTTGGGCATACCCCAACTCTAAAAGAAGAGCTGTTAAAATAGTTATTTTTCTCATTCTGACTCCACCAAAGAACCATCAAGTGCATCTATCTTAATGTAACAATTTTTAGAACTAAATCTGTAAAAAAGCCTTTTATGCCGAACAGAGAGTTTAGAGAAGTGCATCTCCTCTTTACATTGCTCTTTGGCTAACTTTTCTGCTTCTTCTTTGCTTATTTTAGTCATCTTTTGTAAACGCTGTTGATAGCGTATTTTTCCACTTACAGAGTGGTTATAGTTTCGTGTTTTTGCTAATTGGCTTAGCGTTAACTCTTGGGCAGTTAATGCTCCCACACTTAAGAGCAGTCCTAATGTTACTACGGCTATGGTTTTCATCATAACTCCTTTGATAATTTTTTTAATATTTAGAAAAAAATTATGCTTTAGGAGGTTTAAAAGAGGTTTCGTAAACTAAAAGTGGAGAAAGGCTTGAAAGAAAAAGAGGATGAGAGTGAACGCTAAGGCTTGACTCAATTTTAGGCACAGTAATAATCGCCATAAAATGAAAGATGTCATGTAATTTATCCATCTGAACATGAACTTTTTTATCAAGTGTAACCAACTCAACCTTAGTTGGCTCAGCTGTTTCAACTTGATGCGTAATCATGAAATCATGAAAAATATTAAGAAGTAAAGAGACAAATACAATTAAAAAAATGCTTTTTGATTTCATCACTTTACTCCTTTATATTTTTGTCATCTTAGCAGAATAAGATTAAAAATCTAAAATTAACTTTTGGAATTTTAATCTTTTTGTGTTAAGAATTTGTTGGTATGGCATCTTTAACTATTCTCCTCCCACACCAACCAAACAAACCTCCAACTCAACACGATGTTCATCTAGCCACTGTTGAACCTTGTCTAAAACCACTTCTTCACTAAACTCTTTAAAAGTCACTAAAATATTATCTTCTAATGACTTAATTTCTGTATGGTCATCAACTCTATTGAGCCTAAAAAGATACTCTCGATTTAAACTCTTTTCTATCTCTTTATTATAAATATAGAGCGTTTTTTCATCAACTATTTTATACTGAATCTCCAAACTATGACGATTAGCACCATAACTCTTAATAGCTCGAACTAACTCATCTCGTTTGAGATAATTTTTAATCGCCTCTAGTGCTGTCTCCTCTTTAAAGTCATGTAGTGACGAGAAGAGAGCAACAAATTTATTCTCTTTTTCTTTTTTAGGTTTAGGAGCGTCATAAAACTTAACTACTCTTTCCATAAACTGCTTATCACTTTGGTGGAACATCCCTCTATTTTGGTTGGGTACTCTTTGAGCATAAAACTTTAAAAGCTTCTCCATATTAAACCCATCTATTGCCTCTTTGGCTTCCTTATAGGAGCTATAAACACCCAAATAGATACTATATGAACAAGCAACATAAAACTCTATGGTTGCTTTACAGTTAGAACAGTAGTCCCACTCTTCAAAAAGGGCAAACATAGGAGCAGAGGGTATCATGTCACCTACATGATATGTATCTAGCATACATTCAAACTCTTTAATTTGCGTTGATTCTATTTTTTTACCACATTTACAGACAATAGGTTTTTCAAAAATTACAGTGTCGAACATTCCCATTTTTTGTCCTTTTTTTATTTAATTAAAAAAAATATTATAGCACATAAATATATTCTATCTCTCTTGTTTTTTATTAAACGCTATGAGTCTCATGATGAACTTTAAAAAGAGAGGAAGAGGCTTGTAGTAAACAGAAGTTAACCTTTTAAGCGAAAAGGTCGTTAATAGAGAGTTTTCTGTTGGCTCTTTTTTTAAGGACAGTTCGTTTTTTTTCGTTAAATAATTTAACTTTTTTCAAGCTTTCAGGTGAAAATGCACGAATCACAAACCTTTCACTCTGTGGTCGTAAAACCATAGTTTCTAAAAATGCTTTTGTCATTTTCAATCCTTTCAGTATATTTCTTCTATAATAGCATATTATAAATTAAATTTTAATTTTTCTCCCCAACCAACCAAACAAACCCAACAGGAATAAAAATCAGCGTCATCAAAGTCCCAACAACAAGCCCACCAATCGCCACAGCTCCAAGAGGGGCGAGTCTCTCTAGCCCAATCGCTGTTC
>JALWLW010000084.1 GCA_027081065.1 Campylobacteraceae bacterium | reverse complement strand
ATGGGGTTATCAATGCCTTTATTGATGTAGCCAATAAAGAGGTACGTTTTAGAATACTCAATGGTTCAAATTCAACAGTGTATGACTTGGCGTTTGATGATGGTCGTACCTTTAAACAGATAGGTACGGACAACTCTTTACTTGAATCACCTGTTCCGATTACCCATATAAGGCTGAGTCCTGCTGAACGTGCTGAAATTGTTGTGGATTTCTCTTCTGATTTAAACAAAACCCTTCTATTTAAAGATGTAGCACAAAATAAAAACTTTTTGAAGGTTAAAGTTACAAAAGAGACCATAAATACGACAACTACTCCAAACACTTTAACTACCTTAAATAGACATACTTTAGACCAAGCTGTACGAACACGTACTTTTTCACTCTCTGCTTCAGGACCAGGTGACTTTAGAATCAATGGTGTTTCTATGAATATGAGTGTTATAAATGAGCGTGTTCCATTGAATGATGTAGAAATTTGGGAAGTAACCAATACCATGGGAATGAACCATAACTTTCACATTCATGACTCACACTTTATTATCGCTAAACGTAATGGTTCAGAGGCGAATGTACTTGAAAATGAAAAAGGGTATAAAGATACTGTCTTTTTAAGTGGGAATGACACAGTAACCCTCATTGTTAAAATGACTGATTTTACGAGTAGCACTAAGCCCTACATGTACCACTGTCACTTCTTAGAGCATGAAGATGCTGGAATGATGGGACAGTTTACAGTTGAGTAAATAAACAAAAAAAGGGAAAATGTTTCCCTTTTAATCGTTAAAGCCCCTACTATTGAAGAGTTCTAAGATACTCTAACCCTTTTCCCTCTTTATGAGCTTTCAGATACTCATACCACTCTGGACTATTTTTAGTTGGTAGTAAGAGAGCATGTTTTCCATACACTCCACCCCACTCATAAGCAAATCTTGCAGTTGGACGATGAAGCTTTTGTATCAAGGCATTAAGTCTCTTTTTATTTGCACCTCTTTTTAAAGCTCTTTTATATTTTCGTAGTGGTTTAGAGTTTGCACCTTCCCAATCTAAATCTCTTTTAACCATGGTCTCTTTAGTTACAATCATCTCATTTTTATAGGTTAAATAGTTATAGACCAAAAACCCAACACTTACGAAACTGTTTTCAGAATTGACACAATAGTTGCGTTGATGTCCTTTTTTTACAAGTGTATGACCTGCTTCATGACCAAATATTTTCCAAGGAGTTCTACTCTCAACCTTTTTTCTATTTGCTTTTTTAATAAACCAATCCCCTCGCTCTAAAATCTTAACACCTAATGAATTAGCATCCCAAAGGTGTTCGACTACTTCTGATTGATTAAGCCCCAAGGTTGAACCACCACCAAGACCACCTCCATCGGTGACACCTACTGTAAATGTTTTATGTAACAGTTTGCTGTAGATGTACTCTTTATGTGCTTTATTATAGTAACAGTTACTTCTAATGTTTTTATACTGTCGTCTCTCTTTTTTACTATAATTGTTAAACTCATCTTTTGTTAGACGGTATTGTGGCTCTATGTTACAGGTTTCATCATAAAAGGCTGTTTTTGTCCAGAAGTCATGAAATTTAGGAGTAGAGATGCTTTGTGCTGCATTAATTAAAAAGCTAAGATAGTACCGTACATCTTGTGGACGAGTTGGTTTCCATACCACATTTGCATCTGCTCTTCGTACTTTTTTTTCTAAAAGTAAACGGTCAGGAAAAGTTATGTTCCATGTTGTTTTAAGCCCTTTTATTTTTCTTTGAACATCTGTTTGAGGAAGATAATCAAAGGTCGCATCTTCACCTAAATAGGGAATGGTATAGGTCTGTTTGCTAAAGCCTGAAAGGGTATCTATTTCAAGTATCTTCTCTTTTGGCGAATTTTTAGTGACGATAACAAGGTTATGTAAATCTCTTGGCACCCAGTTTGTTATCTCTAGGGTTGTCTCATTAACTCTTTTAAATGCAATAAGATGTTGCATGTTTAGTTTTAATTGTTCAACATCATATACAGTGGCATTATCTTCTAAAATAGAAACTGTAGAAATAGCACTGTTTGTACCAAAAAGAAGTGTTAAGGAGGAAAGCCCTCCCATAATTAATTTTTTCATTTATTATCCTTTAATATTCTTTGCTTAAAAATATTATATCAAAGAAACATGCTAAGAAAAACTTAAACAAATAAAAATTAGTTTAAATTAAATTTTAATCAATCTATCGGAAGATTTTTTAAGTTTTATTACATTAAAACCAAATCCGAACCCCACCAACAGCATAAGTTTCATTAAGAGGTGAAATATCAGCCGTATTACCAAAGTTTTTACTCCACTCTACCCCTACATAAGGAGCAAACTCACGTCGTATTTCATAGCGTAAACGCATACCAGCTGTAAGGTTTGAGAGTCCTTTTCCTAAACCCATACTTAAGTTGTCTTTACTGTAGGCATCGAGTGCAATTGAAGGTGTTAAAATAAGCTTTTGCGTAAAAAGAGCTTCATATTCTGCTTCTAGTCTTAATCCTACATTTCCATCTTCACCAAAGAGTAATGCTCCACGTGTTTCAAAAAAGTAAGGTGCTAAACCTTGAATGGCAAGTACACCCCATGTTTGAGAGTCTGTTTCTGTTTTATCATACCCCACACCATATTGAATGTCCCAAAAAGGAGCAATGGCTCTTGAGTAAACCAATTGGTTTTCACTCTCATCCGAGCCACCTTTAGGCTTTTCACCCTCTGTGTAAAAATAGATTTTATTCAAATCATAACCTATCCAAAAATTTGTATCCCAAGCAATATTTTTTTCATCATTTCCTTGTTTTTCTAACTCATCAATGGTAAGTGTGGCAATGAGTGGGTTATCACCCATTCCTGCATGGCTAAGTGTTCCAAGTACCATAAGTACGGCTGTTGTTTTTAATATTTTTTTCATCATTTATCCTTTATGATACCACTACTTTTCTAAACATACCACCCATGTGGTACAAGAGGTGACAATGGTAAGCCCATTCGCCTTTGGCATCAACCGTTACCTGCATACTAATCTTAGAACCTGGTTGAACAATAACCGTATGTTTTCTTACAAATTGATTCTCACCTGTCTCTAAGTCACTCCACATTCCATGTAGGTGCATTGGGTGGTTCATCATGGTATCATTGATGTAAGTAATCCGTAAACGCTCACCATAATGAAACTCTAATGGTTTTGCATCGGCATATTTTATGCCATTTATTGACCACATGTAACGTTCCATATTTCCTGTAAGTCTTAAGATAATCTCTCGGTCAGGATAAGTAATGTCTACTACTCCTTTTAGACTTTTTAAATCGGCATAAGTTAGTACTTTTCGTCCGTTGTTTCTAAGTCCAACACCTGGGTCACTCAAGCGATATTGTGGGTCTACAACTCTCATGAGTGTTTGTACACCACGTGCTTCTTCTAATGGTGTGATGGGAATTTTTTTCTTCATAGACATTTTCATGGCTTTATCATCTTTCGAACCACTCATATCCATCGCTCCTGAGCTATCTGTTTTCATACCTTTCATGTTCATTCCCATATCAGCATGAGTAAGAACAGGTACGGCATCCATCTTTGGAACAACAGCATCTTGTTCAACGCTTGTGGTTAATGCACCCACAGCATAGCCTAAACGCTCAATACTTTGTGCAAAGAGTGCGTAACTTTTGTTCTCTTTTGGCTCAACTATGACATCGTAAGTCTCTGCTACCCCTATTCTAAACTCATCGACAGATACAGGTTCTACATTGTTCCCATCGGCTGCAACAATGGTCATTTTAAGCCCAGGGATTCGGACATCAAAAAAAGTCATGGCAGACGAGTTTACAAAACGTAAACGTACTTTTTCACCTACTTTAAACAATGCTTTGTATTGTGTAGCAGGAGTTTGACCATTCATTAAGTAAGTATAGGTGTAACCAGTAACATCAGAGAGGTCTCGGTCGGTCATGGACATATTATTCCACATTTTTCGAGCATTAAAAGCTGCTAAAAAACCTTTTTCTTTTACTTCACCTAAAAAATCACCAACCGTTCTTTGATTAAAATTATAATAATCACCCATAATTTTTAATTTTCGGTAGATACTTTCTGGTTTTTCATCAGACCAATCTGAAAGGCTCACCACATAGTCACGGTCATACTCAAATGGGTCTTTCTTTTTTGGATGAATGACAATTGCACCATAAACCCCTTCTTGTTCTTGGTAACCAGAGTGAGAATGGTACCAATACGTTCCACTTTGTACCAAAGTAATGGTATAAGTAAATGTCTCTTTAGGTTTAATTCCATCAAAAGAGATACCAGGAACTCCATCCATATCTGGTGGCAAAATGAGTCCATGCCAGTGAATAGAGGTGTCTACATTTAAGTCATTGTAAACTTTAATGGTCACTGTATCACCCTCATTAAAATGTAAAGTAGGTCCTGAAATTTGACCATTAACCGTAGTTGCCATGGCTGGTGTCCCTGTAAAATTGACAGCTGTTCTTGAAATTACTAAGTTAAAGTCTGTTCCATGCAAGTCATGCTCTTTGTTTAAGCTTAAAGTTTTTGCACTCAATGGTACAACACCTGAAGCTAGAGCTGAAGCTACTGCCATACCTTTTACAAAAGTTCGTCGATTTATTTTTAAAGTGTTGGTTGACATTTTTAACTCCTATTTTTGTTTGTTTTTATGATATTTGAAGTATAGGATTATTTTTGTGTAGAGGGTGTGGAGAATTTAAATCTATAAATTTAACATATTAATCTAATTTTTTTTATAAGCTAATGTTTAGCTAATTATTTTTGGCTATCATCCTATTATAAAAACACTTAAAGGATTCACCATGAAAACAGGAAATATAATCTCAGCTATTACTGCATCTCTACTACTCATAGCTTGTGGAGGAGATAATGCTACAACTGATACTACAACACCTACAGCAACAGACACTTCAACCCCAAGTAGTCCAAAAATTTCTACAGGATACTATGTAGATGCTGCTGTTGCAGGAGTAGAGTTTAACTGTACTACACAAACAGGTACAACAGATGAAAATGGAACATTTACATTTGGAGACAATGATACTTGTACATTTAGTATTGGTGGTGTTGTTTTAAGAGAAGTTAATGCCTCCTTATTAGAAGATAATGTAACAATTTTAGAGAATAATCTAACCGTAGCTCAATTTTTACAAACTTTAGATAGTGATGGAAACGCAAGTAATGGTATTGAAATATTACCTGAAGCACATGATGTTCTAAAAGAGAGAAATAGTACACATGTACCTCAAAATAATGCTGAACTCTTAGACATTAAAGATGCACTACAAGAAAAAGTACCAGAACGTTATCATGGAGATATTGTTTCAGAGCAAGATGCTATTGAACACCTAGAAGAGACTCGTGCAGAACTAAGAGAGGATAACCGACGAACACAAGATGATGTAAAAAAAGATAAAAATAACTCTCATAATAATGAAGAAAATTATCTAAATGATTTTGATACAAATCAAACCATACCTATAGATCAAAATAGCACAAGAGCAGAAAACTTTAATGAAGAAGAACACAATAATGAAAATAATGGTACAAAACTAAACAATGATCATCAAGCTAACAGAGGTGAAGGTCGACCTAATCGTTAAGTAATGCTTAGCTAATCCTTTTTCGTTATGATAGCCTTATCATAAGGAAAAGGATTAAAAAATGAAACGAAGAAACTTTCTAAAACTAAGCAGTGTAACTTCTCTATGGCTTCTTACAGGCTGTGGTGGTGGAGGAACAAACAGTTCAAATATTGACAATAACTTAACAGATAGTATCAATAAACTCATCATTCCCCCTCTTTTAACAGGTACCGACATCAATGGCGTTAAAAACTATGACTTAACCATTCAAAAAGCAACCCATACTTTTTTTACTGGTCTTGGTACCAATACTTATGCCGTTAACGGAAGTTATTTAGGACCCACCTTAAAACTAAAAAATGGTGATACAGTATCGATTAATCATACCAATAAACTAGATGAAAAAACTACCATGCATGGGCACGGTATGCATGTTCCAGCAGAGATGGATGGAGCAGCTCATCAAGTCATTGAGAGTGGCACAACATGGTCGGCAAAATATACCGTAAACCAAAGAGCATGTACCAACTGGTATCATCCTCACCTTATGGGGAAAACTGCAGAACATGTCTACCAAGGTTTGGCTGGGCTTATTATTGTAGAAGATGATGAAATTAATGCTTTAGATTTACCAAAAGAGTATGGAGTTGATGATATTCCATTAATTCTTCAAGACCGATTCTTTGACAGTAATGGACAAATAGACTACTCTCCAAGTAGACGAGAGATTATGCATGGGTATAATGGTGATATTTTTATTACCAATGGTGTCATCAATGCTTATGTCGATTTACCTAACAAAGAGATACGTTTTAGAATCCTCAATGCTTCAAACTCAACAGTGTACAATTTGGCTTTTGATGATGGTCGTACCTTTAAACAGATAGCTACAGATAACTCTTTACTTGAAGCACCTGTAGAGATGAGCCGTTTAAAACTTAGCCCTGCTGAAAGAGCTGAAATTGTTGTGGACTTCTCTTCAGATTTAAATAAAACCATTTTTTTTAAAGATGTAGCACAAAACAAAAACTTTTTAGAGGTTAAAGTTAACAAAGAAGCCACTACTACCACAACTACACCAAATGTGTTAACCACACTAAACCGACATACTTTAGATGAAGCCGTACGAACGCGTACCTTTTCACTCTCAGCTTCTGGACCTGGAAATTTTAAGATTAATGGTGTTTCTATGAATATGGGTGTTATTAATGAGCGTATTCCCGTAAATGATGTAGAGATATGGGAGGTAAGTAATACTATGGGCATGAACCATAACTTTCACATTCATGCTTCACACTTTTTAATAGCTAAACGTAATGGTTCAGAAGCCAATGTACTCGAAAATGAAAAGGGGTATAAAGATACAGTATTTATAGCAGGAAACGATACGGTAACCCTACTTGTTAAAATGACAGATTTTACCAGTAGTACAAAGCCTTATATGTACCATTGTCACTTTTTAGAGCATGAAGATGCTGGAATGATGGGGCAGTTTACAGTTGAGTAATATATAAAAGGGAACTTATTTCCCTTTTTAAAAAACTTTAATAAGCTCTTTTAAATTTAATCTAATTGTTGTCCCCTCATCTAATACTGTCTCAACCTCTATTCTTATACCCAAAACATCACTTAATTTTTTAACAATATGTAAACCAATACCTAAACCTCTTTCATGCTCTTTGTAAAAACGTTCAAAAATTCTTTTAGGATTTTTTATACCTTTACCTGTATCTTCAATATATAAATTGTGTTCTCTACTGTCATAACGTACCAAAACCTTACCATGAACTTTATTGTACTTAGAAGCATTAACAATGATATTATCTACAATACGCACAAAATCTTTTTTAAAGGTTTCTAAAATAACATTTTTATCAATCGTTATTTCATACTTCAAATTAGGATAATTTTGTTCTATCATATGCACTCGTTCAACCATAAGTGCCAAAAGATTAAACTGCTCTTTTTGAGAAGATTCAAACTGAAGATAATTTCGTAGGTTCTCCTCTAAAGCTAAAATATTTTCAATGCTACGTTCAATTCTGCTCACTTTTTTATTTGAACCTATCTCTTTTTGTAATAATGACACATTCAATCGCATTGTAGCAATGGGGGTATTAAAATCATGTAAAATATCTTTAATAAACTCACGTGTTAGAACTAAAGCATTTCGTAAAGGATGAAGTGTATAAAAAGAAAATCCTATAGAAAGTAATAAGACAACCACAAAAGCAATTAATCCGTTCCGTACTAAATCACTATGTAAGTAATGCATCTGCTCATGATATGCTTCTTGTGTCATGGAGAGTTTAAGAGAAAAATCAGTAACATCAGTTAAAGGATAAAAGCTAGAAACTTCTTTGCTATCTTTAAATAAAACATAATAAATCTTTCCTTTCTCTCTGTCAAAATCAACTTTGTACTCTTTACAGTCTAAAGAGTAGCTACACAAATGCATTTTATAAAGAAGCTTTTCATCAAAACTCTGTAGCTCTTTTTGATAGTTTAAATAGAACACAATGCCTAAAAGTGTTCCTATTGAAATAAAGAAGAGTAAAAAACTTTTAGAAAATGCCTCTAGTTCAACGTGTTTCAACTCTATACCCTACCCCATGAATACTTCGTATTTCTAATCCTGTTAGCTGTTTTAATTTATTAAGTGCTACACGTAAAGCAGAAAGAGATTTAATTGAACTGTAGTCTATAATTCTTTGGGTATCAAGCGTTTCATTAAGATTAGTCATAAAAAGATGAAAAAGTTCTTGCTGTTTTTTACTTAAAAAGATAATCTCTTCTTCTCTTTGTAGCTCTTTTGTATCAGGGTTATAAAGTAAATTTTTATAAGTCACTAAATTATTTTTAATTTGAAATTTTGATTCTATTCGTAATAATAATTCTTCTGGAAAAAATGGTTTTTTTAGATAATCTTCAGCACCTATCTTAAAAGCCTTTTTCATTGTTTCCAAATCAACCATCGCTGAGATAAAAATAGTAGGAGTCCTATCATCAGCATTACGTAAAAATTCTAATAACTCTAAACCAGTAAACTCTGGAACATTGATATCAAAGACATAGAGATCAAACTTTTTTTCATAGCAAACCTCAGAAGCTTCGATGCCATCTTTAACCCATGTCACTGCATAACCCTCATCTCTTAACATCTCTTCAAGTGTTTCACCCAAATCAAGCTCATCTTCCATTAGAAGAATGCTTACCTTCTTACCAATAATAGCCAAGGTTTACTCCTATGCTTTCTCTACTTCCAACCGAAAGAAGCCCGTACCGATAATTAACATTGGTAAACCAATGTTCATTAATCCCATAGTAAGTATATAAAGAAAGTGATTCTAAATCTTCTGTACCTTCAAAAATACTATTTACATTTGAGTATCCAATACTTGAATAAAGTTTTGAGTTCCATGTGTACCCCAAACCTGTATTATAAGAAATAGTATTATTATAAGAGACAACATCATTGTCATTACTGTCCCCCGTTTTTCCATATCCCAGCCCTAAAATAAGCGACAACTTGTTCCATTTATAACGACCATACAGTGATGCTGTGTAGTCAAGCTTATTATCTAAACTATCATAAGTAGGAAAAACCAACCCTCCTCCAACATTTAAATAGAAATTTTCAAAAGGATTTAAAAGATAAAAAACATTTAGGTAAGTATCGCTCTGACCACTATTCGTTTCTGTTCCAAAGGTGCTTTCATAATAAGAAGTAGCCAACTGAAATGACCATTTTTTATAATAATAATCTATGCGTAAAGAAGTAAGGTTTAAAGTGGAATTATTATCATTAGCATAATTTTGACCAAAGACAATATCAAAATTATGCTCAGAAACTAGCGTTTCAATAGTACAGCCTGATAAATCTACCAATTCTATCAACGGAGTATTAGCACATTTATCACTCTTATCAGGTACACCATCCATATCACTATCAACATAAGAAAAAAGTGAAGAAGCCAGAAGCATTAGGTACAAAAAAACTTTATTCATCACTTACCTTCTACACTCATTATGATTATTTTTAGTACCACCATTACTTTCTTCTGATTGACCTATAAATTCATGGCTATCTAATACTTGATGTCGTTCTGACTCTTCACTATGAGAACTGTTCATCATCTGTTCTTCCATCTCATGTCTCTCTAAATGTCGATTATTGATTGATTTGTTTTGATGTTCATCTGCTTCATGAAATAAATCTTCATCTTTTTCACCCCCTTGAATTATCTCTTCATGTGTAGTTTCATTAGCTAAAGTCTGTTCATGTTTTACCTGTAATTTTTTTTGTAACGCATGAATAGTTTTCATACGTTTCTCTTGATTCATGCTAATTAATTGTCTTTTAATACTGTTCATTAACTCCACTCTTTGTTCAGGAGAAGCCTTTTCTAGTGCATGAATCTGTTCATTAATCGTTTGGGAAAAGAGTAAAATAGTAACAAAAAGTAATGAAAAAAATATTTTCATAAAAATCCTTATGGCTCTAAAATTTAATTGTGCCTAAATTATATTAGCAAAGTATTACTTTTGAATACTTTGTCTAAAAATATAAGATTTACTTTTATCTACTTTAATTTTTAACTTTAATAAAAGAACCCATGGCTAGTTTTCCACCAATGGCAAGATACTCTACACGTTTTTTAGTTGTTAAATCAACTTTTACCAAAGCACCTTCTTCAGTTAAGAACATATAGAAATAACGACCATCTTTTGAAAAATGATATTGAGGGTGTGATTGTGTCTGTGCAGTCCCTAATTCATCTTTAGCTAAATTACTTACTTCAACATCAGCTATTTTTTCATGAGTCACTGTATTCATAAGAGTAATAAAACTATCTTTATGATTAATGACAACTGCTATATTTACATGTTTAGTCTCATCCGTATGTCCAGCACCCATTCCTGCTTGAACAGTTTTTACAATACTCATAGGTGAAGTAGTATGGTCAACCACAAAAAGTGTTCCTTCATCTGAGCCAACATAAATTGTCTTTTGGTCTTTTAAAAAGTTAAGATGATGAATACCCATTACATCAGGAGAGAGTCCTTCTTTTTTAATCTCTAAATTCTCACTAATTGACAAACCTGTTCCTTCTAAAAACTCTAACTTAAGTACCGATGGATAAACACCAGTAGCACCCTCTGCTGTAGCATAGAAAACTGTTGATATTTGCTCTCCATGTTTTTTTCCATGTTGTCCATGTATCTCTGGTGGAATAAGATTATGAACAGGTGATGGTGTTGTAATTTCATTTACTTTTGTACTACTCCAAGTTCCATCACTATTTTTTACAATTTTATAAGTTTCAATTAATTTATTTTGACGGTCAATTAATACAAAATGATTTTCATTTAGCCAATGAGGATGTCCTGATGCCATGGTTCCACTAGAAACATAGCTATGCCCACTTGTTGTTGGAGCAGTTACAACATTGTTTCCAACAGTTGAGATAACAGTATCTGTCGAAGAATCTATAATGGCTACCATCGCTTTATCAACCCCAGAGACACTTACTAATCCTGTTCTTTTTTGTACATCTATACTTCTAGGGTAAAAATCTAAAGCAATATTTTTTGTAATGGTATTGGTTGCTGAATCTAAAACACCCATGACATTACTTCCTCTATTATCTATATAGAGTTTAGGGGTTGATGACTCATGAGAAGCATCAGTTTTGATAACTTCTGCTGCATAACTTATACTATTACCTGTTGGGACTTTTTCAAGTACTTTCATATTTTCAACATCAACTACAACAATTAAGTTATTTTCTTTATCTCCATAGTATGCTTTTGTCTGTTCTACATGAGAAGATGAGCCATGAGAAGATGAGCCATGAGAGGATGAGCCTAACCCAGAGTCACCACATCCTATAAAAGCTAATGAAGCTATTAGCGTTAATCCTACTATTCTTAATTTTTTCATCTATTATCCTTTAATGTTTTGATAGGTAAAGTTTAATATAAAATCGTAAGTTATTTATAAGTAAATAATAAGAAAATAATTAGTTTTTTACTAGATGGTTCAGACTTAACACAACTTAACTTTGGTGTACAGATGAGCTTCTAGATATTCATACTAAAACATCTAATCAAATTTCAAAGTAAAAGTAGTTCCTACTTTTACTTTAGACTCAAACTCAATCCCAATATTATACGCTTCACAAACTTTATGTACAATATTTAGCCCCAAACCAAAACCACCTACTTGATTTGTAGCCCTGTAAAAGCGTTCATAAATAGCCTTTTGGTCATCTTTTGGAATACCTATGCCTGTATCTTTAATAACAATAATATTTTTCTCTATACGAATCTCTATTGTCCCATTTATTCGATTATATTTAATAGAGTTAGAGACTAAATTATGAATAAGACGTATAAAACTCTCTCTGTCTATCTCAAAATAAATTTTATTTTTCTCTTCTAGTTTAATAGTTATCTTTTTCTTTTCAGCCAAAAGAGTTAAATATTTTAACTCCTCAACAATCATCTCATTTAAACATAAATGCTCTACAGTTTTTGGTTGACCCGAATCTAACATAAGATAAGTTAAGTCCTTATGGATTTCAGAAACCCTTGTGGCTGAAAGTTTAATACGCTCTAAATTTTTTGGACTCTCTAATTTAGGAACATTTACTGAAAGCATTAACGCTGTAATTGGGGTATTAAGCTCATGAGTACTGTCTTTAATAAAATTATCCAGTTGAATACGCTTTAACTGAATGGGTTTAATAAAAAGCTTAGCTAAAAAGTAACCTACAATAGCTAAAAATAGATAAGTTAAAAAAAGATAAAAGAGAATTTTGTATTGTAATGTACGAATATAACTACCTACTCCCTCTTTTTGAATCACGATACTTTTAACACCCAAATGCCCAAAAGTACTACTGTCGATAAGTATCATCTTCTCTTTATCTTGATAAAACCTTTTTGTAAAATCTATAGGGTCATCAATAGAAGTAACAATGGCTTGGTTTTCTTTATTATAAAATCCAATTTTGCCATGATAGTTTTCAACAACACTATCAAGCAGAAACTTTTCACCCGTCATATGAGCATAAATAATTTTAGAAGTTAACACCGAAGCATTCATCTGCAAAACACTTTTTGTTTTGTCATAAAAAGCTTTAGATTCATTTTGGTAAAAGAGGTAAGCAATAATGGCAAATAATATAAAAGAAGAGCTAAGATAAAGTAACAAAAACTGTAGTAATGTACGCTTCTCTTCTTTAATTAAATACATACCCAACCCCTCTAATGGTCGCAATGCTCTCTTCTCCTAAATGTTTACGTAATGTTTTAATATAAGTACGTAAAGTAGCAGGTGTGGGTGAAGTGTCATAAGACCATACATTTACCATCAATTCATCAGCTGAAATCACTTTTCCTCGATGTTTTAAAAAGTAAGCTAAAAACTCCCCCTCTTTTTTAGAGAGCTTTAAAGCTTTGCCTTTAATCTCTACAACATAACGAGAAAAGTCATAAGTAATATTGTCTGAAATTTTGTAAACATCCGTCTCATCAATCTTAAATTGACGCTTAATATTATCAATTCTAGCTTTAAGCTCAATCATCTCAAAAGGTTTTTTTAAATAATCATTTGCACCCAATTCAAACCCCTCTAGAACATCTTGTGAAGTATTCATAGAGGTAATAAAGATAGTTGGTGTATTATTGCCTGAAGCCCGAAGATTTTTTAAAAGTTCAAATCCATTCAAAAGAGGTACATTGACATCAAGTAACAAGAGGTCAAACTTCTCTTCAAACAGTATATTCTCAGCCTCTATACCATCATAGACAGTATGAACAACATAGCCATAATCTTCAAGATGTTCAGCAATGACCTCACAGAGCATAAGATCATCTTCAAGTAAAAGTATCTTCATAAATTACAAGTCTTCTTCAATATGCTCTTCAGCACCTTCACTTAGTTTCATAAGAAGCACAAGATTTCTTACGGCATAAAACTTATCTGAACGACGCCAAGACAACTGAGAAATAGCTTCTTGAAGTTCAGGAAACTCTTCATTGTTAATCAGACCTTCTATTACTCGTTGGTTGTTACTAGCATTGGTATAAACTGAACGAATAGCATAGATATCATTTGTTAAAGGGTAAGCTTCAATTGAACGTTTAATGGCATCATACATGGTATCAATATCAGGAATAATACTATCAAAATCCTCATAACCTCTGTAGCCATAGTTTGAAATAACAGCTTCCCACTTATGACCATTAATTTCCCAAACATCTGTTCCAACACCATTTTCAACTTTTTTCGCTTTTCCCCAAAATGCCATAATAAAAGCATGTAATACATTGGTCTCAAACTGCTCAAAAGTATTAGCAAGAGCATCTTCTACTGTAGTAGCTTGTGCCACAAAAGACTCTACAAAACGGTCATTTGGAAAGAGTAATGTTATGTCTAATTGCACTACCACCGACTCCCCAAAATCTTCCATTTCAAAAGCTTGTGCCACAATTCCAGGGAATAGACCATCTACAAAAAAATACTCTTCTGTTTGACCCACTTCCATATCATGGTTTTCTAACAATGCCACTAACTGTTCATTTGCATCAATATCCAATAATTTACTCATTTCTATTTACCTTAAAATATTTTGAGTAAATCATAGTGCAATGTGCCTTAGTTGCTACTAAAGAGTCGGTATAGATGGAGGCTGTTTACTTGGCTCTTTTGTTTTTGGACTCTTAGGTCTTTGAGTCATTTCATTGTTTGATGAAGAGCTATCATCTAAACAAGCTGTCAACATCCACACCATTAATCCTAAAAATATATAACGCATCATTTCTCCTTTATTTTTTATTTATTGGTTCAGTAATAATTGGGCCATTGGCAAAGAAACTTACATAAGTGGTCTCATTGTTATCAAAAATCAACCCTCTATTTTGTCCCCATCCTCTTTCATTATTATTAACAATAGATTCATATGCTACCAAAGCATTATTTTCAACTTGATAAACGCCTAAATAGTCACTACTACTGTTACCATAATTACTCCAAATCCTATAGGGAAATGCTAAGAGTTGGTCAGATTTTCTGTAGGCTAACGCTTTATGGTTATATTCTAATTCTGAATAACTATTATTTGTAAATGTTACACTATCAATGGCTGTAGGATTTGCAAAGTCACTAACATCATAAAGCTCTAACTTTAACCCTTCTGTTTGCCCCTCACTATTTGCTTCTCGACCAAAACCAAGTAGCAAGTTTTCATTGATAGGATGAAGATAAGAAGAGAAACCTGAGACTTCTAATGCACCTACTTTTTTAGGAGAAGAGGCATCACTTAAATCTAAAGTATAGAGAGGGTCTGTCTGTTTAAAGGTAACCACATAGGCTCTGTTCCCCATGAAACGTACAGACTTTATGGTCTCTTGTTCTTTGCCTAAACCACTTAAAACACCTACTGTAACCAAAGAGTTCTCTTGCTCTTTTAAAGTATAAAGTGTATTTTTCGTCTCATTGTCACCCCAAGAGAAGCCCTCAGTTGTAGCAATACGTAAAATATTATCATACTCACTTAATGAAAACTGATTCAACACCGTTCCATTAACAACACCTCGACCTTTATAAGCTAAAGTATTGTTCAAACTAAACTTGTAGAGCATCGAACGCATTTTAAAATTACTGTAATCATAATACAAAGGATACTCTTCAGAAACCAAATAAAAAGCATTTAAAGAAGCATAACGTACTGAAGTGTTTCCCACAAATGAAGTAGCATTTTTGTAAGCCCCTTCTCCAATAGAAAAACGGCTAATCGTGGTAATACTCGATGTTTGGCTCTGCTTTAAAGGAGCATAAAAATTCTCAGGTGTAAGCAGTGTTGCTGTTGAGCTACCCTCTATTTTAGGTAAAAGCTGTTCTATGCTTACCTTAGGTTCATCATAATTGTAACGGTAATATCTGTTGGTTTCACTATCTTTATAGATATCATAACAAATAGTAAAGTCATTTCTTTCCTCATATGGAACTAAAGAAGATGCTACGCTTGTATTAAAGTACCCTTCACACACACTAGGAAGTGCCACATACTCTTTAGGATAAGTAATCTCAACCTTAGGTGTAAAAGTTGATATCAAATAAAGGTTATCTCCCACCACACGTGAATCTACCTTATTACCGTCAATCTTAAAATCAGCATCTTTTTGAATGTTATCAATATCACTCACATCATACATAATCAAACGATTTTTTTCACTACTGTAAGCAGGAGACGTAGACGAAGTAGTATCCATCTCAATATCTTTACTACTGTAGAGTGCATTTAAAAGTACAACTAAATGATTATTGACTAAATAAAAAGAGTCAATGCTTTCATTTGGAGCAAACTCCAAGCCACTTAATGCACCTTTTTCTCCTGTTACTAAACGTTCAAAAGTTGTAATACCTATTTGTTGGTTACTAATTTTATAAAAAATATTTTTACCATTGTGTTTTAAAATATCTGCCTCATCCACACCCTCTTCTTGAACATTTGTACCTGATGCATTTCCTAACGTAACCGTAGTAGTACTAGCATCAGCAGTACTAACCTCAGCAGTAGTGGGCAAAGCAACATCATCATTTGCACCTAAGGGAACAGTTGGTAAATATTGTCCTGATGAATTGGCTGTTAACATTTGTGTTAAATAGCTCTCCATCGCTTCATTACTCTCAAAGTTACGTAGTTTTGCTATCTCTTTAGCAACAGAAATATGTTGTTGTGTCTCAGATTTTACCCAAATACCATCACTCTTTTTAATTTGTGTTAAAACTGGAAAATCTTCAACACTATCACTTTGTGAAAGTTCCCAATTACTCTTTGCATTATAGTTCCAAACGGTCATGCCTTTAAAGATATCTGCTGAAACTGTGGCATCAATAGGTAAAGAGATGAGATTCCAACCTTTCTCTAAAACAATTTGAGCTTCATCTTTACTCGGTGCCTGTGTTAAAATAGCACTTTTAAAAGACAATGCCCACTCTTTTTTGCTTTTCACCCAAAAACCATGCCAAGCTTTTAAAGAAGCTAATGGAGCAATGCCCTTTTGGGTCATTTTATTTTGAATTGTCTCATCAGGAGAATACCCTAACCATGTTTGTGTTTTGGCATCAAAGTGCCATACCTCTTCTACTTCATCTAGCTTAAAAGCCGACATGTTTTCCATGGGTTCATTTGCCCCAATGAGTTGCCATCCTTTTTTAACCAACAAGACTGAATCAGCTTGAAGTAGAGAAAAAAGAAACAAAAATAATATCATAATCTTTTTCATAATCTGTCCTTGTATTTAGATAGTTAAAGTCTAACTTAAAAAAATGTTTAATTAATGTAGAGGGTAAAAATTGCCCCATTTTCTCCATTTTTTACAGATAATTTTCCTTGCATTTCAGATTCTATAATGAGTTTAGCAATATAAAGTCCAATCCCATCATTTCCTTTTTTAGTAGAGAAATAAGGTTCAAAAATCTTTTCCATAAGCTTAGATTCTATGCCTCCTGCATTATCTTCTATTTCAACTTTACCCTTTAAAATGCGAATAAAAATTTTGGGTTTACTTATCTCTTTTTCTACAAAAATATCTTTAGCATTGTTCATAATATTTAAAATAACTTGCTCAAATTCATTGGCATTACCATAAAATTCGAAATCTTCTTGAACTTCCAATTCAACATAATCAAGTGAAGAGATTTTAATAACTTTTTTACAAGCCTCTTCAATAGAAAACAGCTCTTTCTCTTTAGATGGACTATAAAATGCTCTAAAATTATCAATGGTATCGGACATATATTGTAACTGTAGATTAGAGTTCTCAATGACCTCATCAAGCATAGGATTATCTGTTTTTTTCTTAATATGCATGAGTGAAAAAGCCAAATAGTTTAATGGCTGTCTCCATTGATGAGCAACAATAGAAATCATCTCTCCCATTGAAGCCAAACGTGATTGCTGTAAAAGTAGTGTCTGTTGAATTTGCCTCTGCTCTTCCATAAGTTTAAACTTATATGAAATAGCAAAAGAGAGTAACAAAGAATCCAAAGCTAATGCCACTTGTAAAAAAGGAAATACCCAACCTGTGAACTTTACAAAACCAACATACTCTAAAGCTACTACCAAAAGAACAAGCCCCCAACCTACAAAGAGATAGTAAAAAGGAATGTCTTTTTTTTCAGTAGTTCGGTACGCTTCACTTAACACTAAAGCAATCAAAATAAAAATAGGCACAAGCTTTGTAAAAAACGTCTGTCCCCAAATAAGTAAAATAAAAAAATCTATTAAAGCTACCAATAATATCGCTTTAATTAAAGGGACTAAAGAGCTGTTTTGATAATGTTCTAAAAAGCTCTGAATAAACAATAGAGAAAAAAGTAACATTAAAAGTTGTGTCAAATGAAAAAGAAACCATGAATCCCACCCTAATACTTGGTCAAAAGGTGCAATAAATATGGAATCTAAGTGCATTAAAAAAAATAAAGTAAAAATCTGTGCTAAAGCATAATAGAGATGTTCCCTACTTTTCAAATAGAAAAAAAACATTAAGTTATAAAGTGCCGTAGCCCCAATCACCCCAAAACAAATGGCAACTACCATCACTCTGGCATATTCAAAACTATTTAAAACCTTAGGTGTTTGCATAAAGACAGCATCAAAATGGTAAAAAGAAAACCCTGCAATTATCAAGAGAAAAAAGAGTTTTACTTTTAAAATATTAGGTATCATAATTAACCCTATAACCCAACTTAGAAACATTTTTAATGATACCCTTATAGCTCTCTAAACGAATATCTCGAACCAAACAGCGTAAACCATTGCGACTAATCACTTCATTGGGATATACCATATACTCTAACTCTTCATAGGTGACTACACGACCTTTATTTTTAATAAGTATCTCAAGAAGTATAATTTGAGACGTTGTCAAATCTATTAGCTTTTCATTACAAATGAGTTGTTGGTTAAACAGGTCAAACTGATAACCCTCACCTAAGTTAACAATAGAAGGTGCTTTTTTCTCTATGCGTTCAAAACAAAGCTCCAACGCTTTAAAAAGCTTTTTTTCTTCTACAGGTTTAATAAGATATTTAATAAGATTCAATTCAGTAGCTTTAAGTAGATACTCTTTTTGAGAATAGGCTGTCATCACAATAATTGGAGTATATAAATCAGTCTGTCGAACCTTTTCGCAAAATACCAAACCATTCATTTTTGGCATCTCAATGTCAGTCATAATAATGTCAGGATTTTTTTCTCTAAGTATCTCTAAACCCATTTCACCATTGTCTGCTTCATAAATTTCAGAAAAATATTCTTCTAAAAAAGAGCAAACCAATTGACGCATGGGAACTTCATCTTCAATGTACAAAAGAGAATATTTTGCTTGTTCTTTCATATTAAGATTGTACAATAAAAAAATGTTAAAAAAATGTAGAAGTAAAAATTAAAATAAATTACATTTTTTTTACATTTTTTTTAGCTAAACTAACTTACTTCAATGACAAAAAAGGTAATACAATGAATAGCCCTAAAATATATCAAACACTCTTAACATTTCTATTAGCATTTTTACTGTTAGGATGTGGACTTATGGGCAGTTCAAAAGGCAATGAGGAGAATCAAGATAACGCTACAAGTATGCCAACAGCCATGACTGACGATACTTCAACAGAAGCTTCAAATGAATTATTTACCATTCCCATGCCTAAAAACAGTAAAAACGAAATGTTTCTTGATGAACTTGGCTACTTTAACCAAACATCTTCACCTACTTACAAAATTTTTGATAACAACCAAAGCCAAAATGATTTTCTAAATGATTTAAACAACAGAGCCCAAATGTTAGATGCAAATGATTCAGGCATTGTTAACACATGGATTCAAAATGTTCAACTAGCAGCAGTCGATTTTAATCAAAGCAACCTACTTTTTCTACCTATTTTAACGCCAACAAGTTGCACACTCTCAACAACAATAGAGACAATTGAAAATCATGCATTTATTAATATTCAAAAAGAACTTTTAGACTGCAATGTCTCTTCACCTATGTATCATGCTCTATTTTATAGTATTGGTAAAAATATTGAACAGATAAATGTCTCTGTTTTTGAGCATAACAGCACACTGGCTAATAACCAATGGCTATAAAAGCTGCTATAGGTCTAGTAGCCCAGCTGAAGCATCTCTAACATAGCCGATTTATCTTCTCCATTAAGCATTAATTTATTCTTTTTATAACTTGCATCTAATAGATAAGAGTTATTGTTTTCTTTAATCATACCAAACATTCTACCCATTTGAAGTTGCATTGCTAAATCTTGCTGTAACGCTATGGGTAAATTTTCGATATAAGCTTTTTCTAAATCAACTCCTACTTCAAAGTTCAATAAATCTAAAAACTCTTTTTGAAACTTCTCTTTTAACGCTTTAGCACTTGTTGGAAAAACTTCATCCCCAACATAAGTAACATTTAGTTTTAAATTACTCTCTTTGGCTTTTTTGTCTATCATTTTCATCTTAACAGCTAGATTACTACGCTCTTTTTTAAGTAACCCTGCCATCACAAGCATCATCTCATCTTGACTTTGGAGTTGAAGCTTTTGAAACTCCTCTAAAGCTTTCATATCTAGCTCACCTGTAGTTGAATTTTGCAATTTCAAAAGTGCCTTTTGCTGTTTTTCTTGTAAATTTTTTGTAAAATCTTGAAAAGCTAACAAACCTTTTAATTTTACAGCATTTAAAGCATACGCCAATTCAACTCTACTAAGAGACATATACTCTTTTGGCAATTTCGATTGACCCACTTTAGCTAAAAGTTTGAATTTCATATCAATAGTTTTGTCTTTATTCTCATCAATATTCATCAACAATGAGAGTTCTGCTTCATCTAAAACAAAAGGTAAAGTCTCTCCTTTGGCGTTTAACGAACCAATATTTAGGACAAAGTCACCCAAATAAAAACCATTGTCATAAAACTTTGTAATTTCACTATCAAGTACAATGTTTTTAGCATTAACCATAGATACTTTACTCTTAGTACGTAACGTATCAATAAAAATTTTCATCGCTCCTTGAAAAGTTTCAAGATTTAAGTCTCCCACTATTTTTAATGGAGAGATAGAAATCTCATCACCCTCGATATTTGCCACAATTTTATTGCTTTTAGCATTAAATGACGCATTGTTAAAAAAGCCTATTTTAGTAGTTGAGTTAAGAACGATATCATTGTTAAATACTTTTTTGAAAGCTTCTTTATCTACTAAATACTCACTAATATTCAGCTCATTTTTTACACGACTACTACCAAAATCCAAACCATTTTTAAAGAGCAATGGACCATTTTCAAGTTCATACTTCATTTCAATTGGTAAATTGATTGTAGTAACTATTGCTTCTCGTATATTGGGTTCAATAAAATCCAATTTCAACTTTGCTCTTGAGGAAAAAAAGCCTTTTTCAAACGCTTCTACTGAAACCTGCATTCCATACTGCTCATATAACTTATTTGTCTTTTTCGTATATGCTTTTAAATACTTTTGTGTATTTGAGCTAATATAAGCTGTACTACCAAGCCACAAAATGCTCATAACTACTAAAGAAGTTACTATTTTTATTTTATTTGACATATTATTCCTTGTTTTTAAAATTTATTCTCGTATCTCTACAATGGTATCTTTATCTATCATACTTAAAACCGTATCCATACCTTTATTTGTTAGTGCCATACAACCATTTGTCCAATCATTGGACAAAGTATAGTCATCACCAGAGCCATTCCAGTTCCAAGGGACTTGTGCATGAAAAGTAATACCTGAACCTGGATTAAAACCTAAAGCTTTTGAACGTTTTTTATCTTCAGCATTAGGATAAGTAATCAAAATCTCTTTATAATACTTTTTATCACCACGAATATCGCGAATGCCATAGATACCCTCAGGTGTTTTTTTATCACCTTGTTTTAACTTTGTACCAACAGGGTTTGCACCTAAAGAGATTCGGTGTCTACTTAAAACCTCTCCTTCTTCATCAAATAAAACCACCACCCGTTTAGACTTTACCACTACCATTTTAACAGCTTTTCCTCTTTTTATTAACTCATCATTTTGTTGCCAATCAAAAACACCTAATTCTGGAACAATCTCCTCTTCAACTGCAACTTCTACTTTTACTGGTTCTTTAGCAACTGGTTTAGGCTCTTTAATTTGTTGAAAACACCCTGTCAACAATAAACTTCCTAAACCTATTAAAATAATTTTTTTTTGCATTACTATCTCCTTTTAATAATCTAAAATTATTTTATAGAAAATAGATACTATCAAAACTTAATCTATGATATTTTCAATACTTTAAATACTTTTTCTTAAAACAATAATCTCAAGTCTACTTGTAACTTTATCACAAATTTAAATATTAATAATTTAAATTAGTTTTAATAAGCGTACACTATTTAAGTAAAAAAGTGCTACAGTTCAACGTCAATAAATTTTAGAATAAAGGAAAAATTAGATGAAATTACTATTAAGCTTAATGATTGCTGGTTCAGCACTATTTGCAGGGGGAGATTTAATTCCAATAAAAGTTGTACCTAAATTTGAAAAACCAGTTGTACAAAAACAAAGAGGTTGCTATAAGCCAAATATTGAAAAATGTCCAGATTGTGAAGATGTTGCTGAATTATGTCCAGATGATCCTAATTTACCAATTGCACAAACAGAAGTTTGTGAAGCACTTGTAAATCGATAATCACTAAAACCTACTTACCACTTTTTAGTGGTAAGACTCCATATAAACCTTTTCGCTCTTTCCAATCATATGCTCTATCTTCTTCAATCTTTTGAAAATACAAATTACCAGAATGACGCCAAGCATCTAAAACAATGGAGTTTTTAATTCCCTCACCTTTTGCTGACACAGACAAAGCATTATGTTCGTTTAAATAACCTATATTAGCTCCAATTGCATGAAATGACAATGTTTTATAATTTCTTTTTAACAAATAAGTTAATAAATCTTCTGTCCATTCATGACATAAACCTCTTTTTTTTATGCCAATATTAACCAAAGTATTTTGTAGCCAAGGAGATGAGATGGCTTTGTATTTATGAGAAAGGTTAAGACTCTGCTTTATACTAATATTAGAAAAATCCAAAGCTTCATTTTTACTAATGCTAGAACTCAAACTTATGACTAAATCGTTTAATTTATTTATATTTTGATTTATCTCATTTATAGAAGGATGCTTAGCACTACATGCTGTTAATATTATAAAACAAACAATACTCACTAATCGATTTAAATTAAAAAAAGACATTTACACTATTGACATATATAGAGGGTAAAAAATAAGCATATAAGTAGTAAGCTAAAAAAAACATACCTAAAAGAAACAACTGATAATAAACTTTTTTATGTAACGCCATTCCACCTAATAGACCAATAATAAGACCTGTTAAATGAGCAATAAAACCAACTTCAGGCATGAAGATTCCAACAACTAAGTTAATGAGTAAAAGAGCAGAATAACCTTTCATGTAATCCAAAAACTCTATTCTCATCTTTTTATAGTGAACAAGCGTAAAACCAACCATAATTCCAGCAACTCCAAATATTGCCCCACTAGCCCCTAATGAAATTGTTCCAGGCTCTTGAAAATAAATAGGAACTAAGCCCGAAATAATACCTGCCACAAAATAGATACTTAGATAAATAAATCTAGAAAAAAGCTGTTCTAAATATAAACCAACAAACATAAGTGTTACCATATTCATAAAAAGATGTTCCAAGTTTGCATGTAAAAACATAGAGCTAATAAGTCGCCATACTTCATGCCCTACAATAAGTGTGTACCCATGCATCGCTCCTAGATTATACATCGTTTCCGTACTCATACTAAATACATTGATACCAAATAGTAAGGGTACAAAGAAGATAAAAGTATTGAGCATAATTAAAGATATTGTTAAAGGATGGTCTTGAAAATTAATTTTTTTCATCTGCCTACTTATTTTCTCTAATCATAGCAAAAAGCCTATAAATAGCCAAATAGTAAAAGAGATTGAGCTTAACAGAAGAAGATAAAAAATCTTTTTAGAATAAATAGCAAAAAAAGAGAGAAGTAAATAGGCTATGCCATACCAATAATTCAAAATAAATATACTCTCCTCTGCTTCTAGTGTAAAAAGTTTTATTAATATGGGGTCAAATAGATTGCCTAAACCAATAAGATGTAAAAGCATAGAGAGTGGATAAAAGAAAGAAAAACCCAAAGATAAAAAAGGAGAACCAAGCTGTAAACTGCTCACCATAGGAAAAACCATATGCACAATGGGCAACATTAAAACAAAAATACCAAAAGAAATAAACAGTGTCATCAAATATTTATTGAGCGTGGGAAAGTGTTTGAGGAGTAAAAAAATGTAAAATACTCCAGCCACCGAAAACCAAAAAGCTAAAGAGAGGAGCATTTTAGGAAAAATCACCAACAAAACTATAATAATAGTCGATAAAAAAGTAAAAGAGAGTAACTCCATACCAAGTACTAAAAGTACCCAACCAACAGCCATCATGGCATAAGAGCGAAGGAGTGAAGGAGGAGCATCTACAAACCAAACGTACCATGCTAAAATGATTAAAACAAGTAAACCTACATCATACAAATCAAATCTATAAGGAAAGTATCTTTTTTGAAAGACTCTATAAATAGGACGAAGTAAGAAGAAAAGTAAGGTAGACAAAATAGCCAAATGAAAACCACTTAAAGCGATGAGATGACTGACACCTAAGGTTGAAACTTGTGTACGTAAAGACTTCTCTAAGGGCGTAGCAAAATAAATGGCTTTATAAAAAGAGTTTATCATCTCATCTTTATGTTGTCTCTCTACAAAACTTAAGAAGCTTCTTTTAACACTTTTTTGCTCTTCATAAATTTCATTAACATTTGAAAACATAAACGATATGCCTAAATAATCAAGAAAAGAGAGCTCTTTATGGGGAAAAAGTTTTAAACGTAAATGAGAAGTTAAATCTTTAGCATGAATTTTTGTTCGTGTAAAAAAATGTATATCAAGCGTAGGTGCATAAACTTTTAAAATAGTATGATACTCATTGTGATTCCATTTTTCAAAAGCTTGAAGAACTTGTACATCGGTGTAAAAAAAAGGTTTTGCTTTAAATTCTACATACACTTCATGTAAAAAGAAAAGCCGTGTTAAAAATAAAAAAAACAAAATCAGCATACTTAGCCAAAACTCTTTTAAATTCAAAAAAAGTTTTGGTTTTTCTAACATGCTTACACTTTTAAATCATAGGTAAATCTATGTTCCCTAAATCTCTCGTATCCATATTTTCATCATCATAAATAACCTCAAAAGGAGCATCCCCTCCTAGATGAGCATCAACAAAACGGGTAAAGCGTTTTTGGAACATTAACCGAACCGTACCAGTAGGACCATTTCTATGTTTCCCCAAAATAAGCTCTGTCTCCTCTTCAGGTTTGTTAACAAATTTGTTTTCATACTCTTTTCCTTCAGCCTTCGCTTTCATCTCACGCTCTTTTTCAGCAGCCTCACGGTAGACATCATCACGGTAAACAAACATAACAATATCAGCATCTTGCTCAATAGAACCCGATTCTCTAAGGTCAGAAAGCATTGGTCGTTTGTTATCCCTACTCTCTACCCCACGGTTAAGCTGTGAAAGTGCCAAAATAGGAATCTGTAACTCCCTAGCCAACTGCTTTAGCCCCCTAGAAATCTCCGAAATAACCTGTTGCCGACCTTCAGAACTATCCCCCGACATCAACTGTAAGTAATCAATAACAGCCATCGTAATCTCAGGGTGTTTGGCTTTGAGCTTTCTAAGCTTAGAACGCACATGGTGGATGGTTGCTAATCCACCATCATCTACAAAAAGTTTTCTAGTCGCCATTTTGTCAGCTGCTTTTGAAAGGTTTGACCACTCATCATCGGTCAAATCACCCACACGTAACTTTTGTAAAGGTATAGAGGTCTCCGTAGAGAGCAGACGCAACATCAACTGCTCTGCTGGCATCTCCAGTGAGAAAAAAGCCACCCCCTCACCACGCTCTATGGCTTTTTGGGTCATGTTTAAAACCAAACTCGTTTTTCCCATAGCTGGACGTGCTGCAATAATGACCAAATCCCCTTTACCAAACCCCTGTGTTTTGTCATTTAAATTATGAAAACCCGTATCAATCCCCAACAGTTTAGAGTTACCCAAAGCTTTTAAACGATTAATCTCTTCTATCATCGAAAGTGTTATCTCTTTTGATTCTCTAAAGTCTTCAGAGGTAGAGTTTTGCGTAATCTCATAGAGCTTTTTTTCCACCATGTTCATCACTTCATCGGTGGGTAAGTCATCTTCTATGGTTACTTTTTTAATGGTAGTTGCCAAGGTGGCCAAAGCACGTTTTGTTGAACGTGATTTGATTTCATCTAAATAAGCATCAGTATTTGAAATAGGGTTAGAAGCTAAGATGTCAAGTAATGCTACCTCATCATAATTGCCTGTATTACTCAACTTTGACTTTAAAAACTCTTCATCAATCGGCTTGTCTTCACGTGCCAACTCTTCCATAGCTGAAAAAACATGCTGATGAAAAGGCAAATAAAAATCATGTGCTTTTAATTTCGCTGCTAACTCTTCAAATATTTGAGGGTCAAATATAATGGCTGAAAGAACAGCTCTTTCAATGTTTAAATTGTACATGTTTTCACTCATTAAAACTCCTTACCTTTCAAGACCATTAAGCTTGTTTTGCTGCAAAAGTTTCTACTTCTTCTACAAAACGGTCTACCAATTCATTTTCAGGAAGACGAGCAACAACTTCACCTTTAAGCATTACAAGCCCTGCTTCTTTACCGTAGGCAATGGCAACATCAGCATGTTTAGCTTCACCAATGGCATTGACCACACAACCCATCACCGAGACATCCATCGGTGTTTTTATGTGGGCTGTTCTCTTTTCTACTTCAGCTACGGCTTTTACTAAGTCTGCTTCTATTCGTCCACAAGTTGGACAAGAGATGATGTTTAACCCCTCTTTAATACGCCCAGAATCTTTTAAAATGGCTTTTCCTACTCGAATCTCTTCTTCAAGTTCACCAGTAATTGAGATACGCATCGTATCACCAATTCCATCAAGTAGTAATGCCCCAAGACCAATAGAAGACTTAATGGTCGCATGAAAAATTGTTCCAGCTTCGGTTACACCCAAGTGGAAAGGGTAGTTGTTTTTAGGTCGTAACATTCGGTAAGCATCAACCGTTCGCTCAACATCTGAAGCCTTTAGAGAGACTTTTATGTCAGTAAATCCTAAATCTTCTAAGAACTTAATGTTGTACTCAGCAGATGCTACCATACCTTCAGCTGTTGCACCATAACGGTTGTCGAACTCTTGTTCAAGTGAACCTGCATTTACCCCAATACGAATGGGTAAACTACGCTCCTCACAAGCTTTTACAATCTCTTTTATCTTATGTTTGTCATTAATGTTCCCAGGATTAAAACGAATACAGTCTACCCATTTAGCAGCTTCGAGTGCCAGTTTATAGTGGTAATGTATGTCTGCGATGATGGGTAAAGAGACTTGCTCTTTAATGGCTTTAAGTGCTAAAGCATCTTCCATTTTAGGTACAGCCACACGCACCATGTCAGCCCCTGCGAAGTGTAAACGGTTTATTTGTTCTACTGTCTCAGCCACATTATGCGTATCAGAGTATGTCATTGACTGTACTGAAATGGGTGCGTCACCACCTACGGCTACATCGCCTACGTAAATCTTTTTAGTGGGATATCTTTCTTTCATATTTTCTTCTTTATTTTAAATTAAAAATCTATATTTGTTATATCAAATTTTACCTAAATTCATAACAAAACATGTTAAAAACCTTAAGAAAACTCCACCGGATCCATATCAATTTCTATCTTAGGATTATTCACCAAATGTAAAGCTTTGAGTAAAACAGAACGCTTAGAGCAACGTAACAAAATGTTAAATCTATATTTATTAGCAATCCGTTCAATCGGTGCTTTTCCATGTCCTACAATCTCAATGCCCTCAAAAGCTTTTAACTTCGTCACCGTATCTAAAGTAGTCTTCCCTGCTTTTTCTTCTTTCACATGGGAAATAAGGATTCGTGCCAACGACACAAACGGTGGGTACATATCTTCTACAAAGAACATCTCATCTTTTAAAAAAGCTTCATAGTCATTCAAATAAAGTTTAAAAAAGTCTGCATTTTGTGACTGTACAATCACCTCTGCACTCTTTGCCCTACCCGAACGCCCAGCAACTTGAATGAGCAAAGACATCGCCCTCTCTCTTGCACGGTAATCACCAAGTCCCAAGATGTAGTCCATACCCAAAATGATTGAGAGCGTAATGTTCTCATAATCATGCCCTTTAGAGAGCATTTGTGTACCCAAAAGCAAATGACTCTCTTTCTTCTCAAAACGTTTTAACGCTTTTTTGAGTTTTCCAGCTGTCCTTATGCTATCACGGTCAAACTGTTCTACGACCATTTCAGCTATGCCTTGCTCTACCATCTCTTTGACTTCAGCCGTTCCCATGCGTTCACTCTGCAAAGGTTCATGCCCACAATGCGTACAAACCGTTCGTATGACTTCTGTAAAGTTACAATAATGACACTTTAAGTGCCTTACATTTCGGTGCAACGCCATACCCACTGAACAGTAAGGACAAAGATGCGTCATCCCACATTTTTGGCAATAAAGGTACTTAAAATTCCCACGTGTAGGCACAAATAAAAGCGACTGTTCACCTGCTTCAAAATTGGCTTTTAGTTTTTTTATCATCTCATTAGTAAGTGTTGACCCCTCTACAAAGCAGTAACTTTTCTTAGTCTCTATAAAGGGTTTTTTGAGTCGTACAACATCATATTTATGATAAGAGCTAAGAGAAGGCGTAGCTGAAGCCAAGACAACTTTGGCTTTTAGTTTAGATGCCATATAAACAGCCATGTCTCGTGCATGGTAGCGTGGTTTCATCATCGCTTTGTAAGAGTCATCATGCTCTTCATCAACAATAATTAGCCCCACATTAGCTAAAGGTGTAAAGAGTGCTGACCTAGCTCCTGCGACGATGTCTACTTCATTATTATAAATCTTTTCAAGTATCTCTTCTTTTTTCTTTTTGGTTAGTTTTGAATGCCACATGACGAGTCTGTCACCAAAATACTTTTTGAGTCGTGTCTCCATTTGAGGAGTCAATGAGATTTCAGGCATAAGAAAAATAGACTGTTTTTTCTCTTCAATAGTTTTTGCCATGAGCTTAATAAACACTTCTGTTTTACCAGAGCCTGTTACTCCAAAGAGTAAGGCTCTCTCTTTTTTCAAAATAGATTCATAGGCTTTTTGTTGCTCTATTGATAAGATTGGTAACCCGTAAGTTCGGTAAGACTGAACATCTATATTATTCTCATTTTTATGTTGGGTCTTACCGAATCTACATGGCATAAACAAAGCAATGGCTTCGCCTAAAGTTGAAAAATAATAAGAAGCAATAAATTCAGCTATTTCAATTTGCTCTTGCGAGTAATAGGTTTCTAAAACCTTTGAAACCTCAGAAGTTTCAAACTCTGTTGGTTTTTCAACTTCTTTTAAAATCATAGCTAATTTTGTTTTTGAATGAATGGGTATTTCTACTTGTTGACCTATTGTTATGGGTTCTTTAGTATAATAAGTTAAAATGGGGGCTGATGATTTAAGAAGAGTTACTTGATAATAATAAATAATAATCTCCTCAAATTTTAATAAAGAGATTATATCATAAGATTAATTTGTCAACTGTCTACAACCATTGGCATTGGTATTATTTGTTTTAGCTGTATCACATTCAAATTTTCCTGAAACAATTTCAAACTTTACATCTCCCAATATGGATTTAAAAATATATTGATCACGTCCATCTTTACCTGTTCCTCCACTAAAGTACCATCTATCTTTTTTATTTTCTGATGGCACAGGATATTCTAAAATAGTTGCTTGTGTACTATTATTATCAAAATTACCAAACACATTTGTACTTCCACCAACAGCATTGATTGGCGTAAAGTTGCCACGTAATATCCGTTTTTGTCTCTCCATTGCTAAAGCATTTCTAATAGAAGCCACCAATACTCTTGCCTTTGTAATAACGGCATCATCTCTTGTAGCTGTTAATTTTGGAATGGCTATTGAGGCTAAAATGCCAATGATAACAATGGCAAAGACTAGCTCAATCATAGTAAAAGCTGATTTTGATTTTTGATTTTTCATATTTTATCCTAATATTTTATTAACTTTCCTCGTAAAACAAGAGGATAATCTTTTTCTTTAATAAGTGCTTGTACTTGATTACAAATTCTATCTGTTGTATTTACAGAAAAGATTGTTTGTAATAGTTCAGTTGTAGAAGTGCTATTTATATCAATGGTAATACATGAACTATCTTCACCTATCTTTATCATTGCACTCTGACTAGCAATATCAACAATTACTCTATTTTTAGTTTTTAAAGTTTCGAGTAAACTAGACATAAGACTCAAATCACTTTTTAACTCACCCCTTGCTATAATATAACTTGATATTTCAGCCATTATTCCCATAATATATTCACTATTTTTAGCAATCAAAGCATCATCTCTTGTTGCAGAGAGTCTAGGAATGGCTACTGAAGCTAAAATCCCAATAATAACAATAACAAAAATTAATTCTACCATTGTAAATGCTTTTTTCATAATATATTCTTTTATTTTTTATTTTTAAAATCAATATAATGAGCTTAAAAATAGAAAATAAAATACATGTTCCTATTATTATAATAGGAACAAAATAAGTGTTAAATATTAATACTGAACGTTACTTCCTCCAAGGCTATATGTTCTATAAAAATCTTTAGTATCTAAAGCATTTGATGCAAGTTGTGCAACTTTTTCATCAGGGTCACCAGTTGCTGCATCTGCAAAAGTAAGATTAAAATCAGTAGCACTTGAACCTGTTGTAACAGAAAATACTTTTCCACCATCACACAAAAAGTTTACTGTTTGTGTATTTTTATTTAAACCTTCAGTCGCATCACCATCACTATCAAAACCATTAATTTTATTTGTTGACGATGCATCTATTTGATAGTTTGTCATTTGACTAACTTTATCTAATCTTCCATTTGCAGTATAGTACGCAGAAACTTGTGAAACAAATGCTGAAGCATCACTCATACATGTTGCTACTTTAGCATCATCTCTAGTAGCTGCCAATTTAGGAATAGCAACTGCTGCTAAAATACCGATAATTACGATTACAAAGATCAATTCGATCATTGTAAAACCTTTTTTTGTTGAAACGTTATATGTATTTGTCACAAATACTCCTTAAATATTTTATAGTTCTTTTCTTTGTTATCTCGAACTGGAAGCATTATAAACTAAAAAATAATATAGTTTACTTAATTAGAAAAATATTTTAAGAATAAATTAAAATTTCATATTTGAGACTTATTTGAATTTACCATTTGATTTAATAATGTTTTAATCTGTTCTTCTGACTGGTATTCTCGATGAATGCTCTTTAAATAGAGCTGTAAAAGTTGGCTTATGTCATTGTCTTTGTCTAAACTAACTTTGTTTTTTAGTAAATCATTAGAGACATACTCTGCAAAGTCATCATCTAACTCAACTTCCAATCGTCTACTCGCAATGATAAAAACAATCTTTTTCATATAAACCTCCTTTTTTATGTGTTATGATTATAATAACATTAAATAGCTAAAGGATTAATCATTACTTCATTAGATAAGTTAATAGAACAAGTTGAGATAATATTAGAGAAACAGCACATACTCAAAAAAGAGAATCAAAAACTACAAAATGAGCTTGAAAAACTTAAAGAAAATGAATTAAAAGTTTTAAACTATGAAAAAAAAATAAAAAGCTTAAATGAACGCTTAGCAAAATTACTTACATCATAAGAGAATATTTATATGCCAACTTTTACCGTAAATTCTAAATATAGTCCAGCAGGAGACCAACCTACAGCCATAAATGCTTTAAGTAAATCTATTAAAGAGGGAAACCAATACCAAACCCTATTAGGTGTAACAGGTTCAGGTAAGACTTATACCATGGCTAAGGTCATAGAAGAGACTGGGAAGCCAACTCTCATTATGACCCACAACAAAACTTTGGCAGCACAGCTCTACTCTGAGTTTAGAACATTTTTCCCCAACAATCATGTTGAGTACTTCATCTCTTACTATGACTACTATCAACCTGAAGCTTACATTCCTCGTCAAGATCTCTTTATAGAAAAAGACTCTTCCATTAATGAAGAGTTAGAGCGTCTTCGTCTCTCTACTACAGCTTCACTGCTTTCTCATAAAGATGTCATTGTCATTGCTTCCGTTTCGGCAAACTATGGTTTAGGGTCACCAGAGGACTACAAAAGCATTGTTCAAAAATTAGTAGTGGGTGAAGAGTATGCTCAAAAAGCTCTTTTGCTTAAACTCGTAGAGATGGGCTACAAACGAAATGATGAGTTTTTTGACCGTGGAGACTTTAGGGTTAATGGCGAAGTGATTGACATTTACCCTGCTTACAATGAAGAGTTTGCCATAAGAGTTGAGTTTTTTGGCGATGAAATCGAAGATGTTTATACCTTTAACACACTTACAGGTGAAAAGATAGAACACTTTAAAGAGGCAACAGTTTATGCAGCGAACCAATTTATTGTCTCTCAAGAGAAATTAGCACTTGCTGTTAAAAGCATAGAAAAAGAGTTAGGAGAACGACTTAACTACTATAAAGAGCAAGATAGAATGCTAGAGTACAATAGACTAAAACAGAGAGTTGAGTTTGACTTAGAGATGATAGAAGCCACAGGAATGTGTAAGGGAATCGAGAACTACTCACGCCACCTCACAGGTAAAAAAGAGGGAGAAACCCCTTTTTCTATGATGGACTACTTTGAAGCGATGCATGGAGATGACTTTTTGTGCATTGTCGATGAGTCTCATGTATCACTTTCTCAATTTAGAGGCATGTACGCAGGTGACAGAAGCCGTAAAGAGGTTTTGGTTGAGCATGGGTTCAGACTACCCTCTGCACTTGACAATCGACCTTTAATGTTTGACGAATACATTGGCAAAGCACCCTACTTTTTATTTGTTTCAGCTACCCCAAACGAACTAGAAATAGAACTCTCTTCAGTTGTAGCAGAGCAAGTTGTACGACCAACAGGACTACTTGACCCTCCTATTGAAGTCATACCTTCTACCTACCAAGTAGAAAACCTGCATGACCGTATGAAACCTGTTATTGAAAGAGGAGAACGTGTTTTAATAACTGTACTTACCAAGAAAATGGCAGAGGAACTGAGTACGTATTACAATGATTTAGGACTCAAATGTCGTCACATGCACTCAGACATGGATGCCATTGAGCGAAATCAGACCATTCGTTCTTTGCGTTTGGGAGAGTTTGACATTCTTATAGGAATTAACCTACTTAGAGAAGGGCTTGACCTACCAGAGGTTTCATTGGTTGCCATTTTAGATGCAGACAAAGAGGGTTTTTTACGTTCACGTACAGCACTCATTCAAACAGCAGGACGTGCTGCACGTAATGCCAATGGGCAAGTGCTTATGTATGCTAATAAGATGACAGAGTCAATGAAACATACTATTGAAGTTACTTCTAAGCGTCGTGAAAAACAGATAGCCTACAATGAAAAACATGGTATTACTCCTACTACCACACTACGTGAACTTGACACCGATTTAAAAGTAGAAGATGCTGGAGAGTTGTATAATAAACGCTCTAAAATGGACAAGATGCCAAAAGCTGAACGTCAACAAATGATAAAAGAGTTAAAAGCTAAAATGCTTCATGCTGCTAAAAGCTTAGAGTTTGAAGAGGCAGCGAGATTGCGTGACCAAATTGCTAAGATAAAAAAGTTATAATACAAAAAAATATCCATAGTATAATTTAGATAAGGTAAAAAATGAGTATAGACTTAACCTCTCCTGACCTCTATTTCAACCGTGAACTCTCATGGCTAAAGTTTAACTCGCGTGTTCTTGCACAAGCAAAAAACAAATCTTTACCTCCCTTAGAACGTTTAAAGTTTTTAGCAATATATGGCACAAATTTAGATGAGTTCTACATGATACGTGTCGCAGGATTAAAATCTCTTTTTAAAGCACGAGTCCAAGAGACTGCCATTGATAAACTTACCCCAACTGAACAACTTGCAGCCATTCATAAAACCATTCATAAAGAGCAAAAAACAGTTGAATCAACTTTTGAAAATATTATGAATGATTTAAAAGAGCATAAAGTTGCCATTAAATGTTTTCATGAACTCTCCACTAAACAAAAAGAGGTTATAGAAGCTGAATTTTTTGAGCAACTCTACCCTGTCATCATGCCGATTGCCATTGATGCTAAACATCCTTTTCCTCATTTAAATAACTTAAGTTTTGCACTTGCTCTTAAGTTTGAAGATGATGAGGGTAACATTAAACATGGGCTTATTCGGATTCCTCGAATTTTACCTCGTTTTTTAAAGGTAGAGAGTTGTTATGTTCCCATTGAAGATGTAGTAGACCATTTTTCAGGTGAGCTTTTTGGAGGGCTTAAAAAACTCTCTTCTACTCCTTTTAGGGTAACTAGAAATGCCGACTTAGAGATTGAAGAAGAAGAGGCTGATGACTTTATTGAAATTATGGAAGAGGGACTACGTACAAGAAACAGAGGAATGCTGGTACGTTTAGAACTTAGAGAAGGGGTCGACGAAGACCTTGTTAAGTTTCTAACCACTCACTTAGAGCTTGACCCTCATGACATTTATGCTTATGACATTCCTTTAAACCTTGGAACACTTTGGAATATTGTCTCCGAAGCTTCATTGTCACATTTAACCTTGCCAACTTACAGTCCTAAAAACCTTCCACCTTTTGCTGAAAACAAAAATCTTTTTAAAGCCATTGAAAAACAAGATGTCCTGCTCTACCACCCTTTTGAGAGTTTTGACCCTGTGGTGCGTTTCATTCAAGAAGCAGCCAAAGACCCTGACACACTTTCCATGCGTATGACGCTTTATCGTGTGGGGAAAAACTCACCCATTGTAAAAGCACTCATCAAAGCTTCAAAGGCTGGAAAGCAAGTAACTGTTTTACTTGAACTCAAAGCCCGTTTTGATGAAGAGAACAATTTACACTGGGCAAGAGCTTTAGAAGAAGCTGGAGCACATGTCATTTACGGTATTAAAGGGCTAAAAGTCCATGCTAAAGTTGCCCAAGTCACCAAACGAAAAGAGAAAAAACTTCAAGCCTATGTTCATTTGGGTACAGGAAACTACAACCCTGCAACAGCACGTATTTATACTGATATCTCTTATTTTACCACTAAGCAAGAGTTTAACAAAGATGTCACGAAGTTTTTTCATTTCATTACAGGCTTTTCAAACCATTCTGAACTAAAGACCTTAACACTTTCTCCTAAACACATTAAACCCAAACTCATTGCAATGATTGAGCATGAGGCTACCTTTAAAGAGGCTGGACATATTGTACTTAAAGCCAACTCTTTGGTTGACTCCGACATTATTCAATCGCTTTATTTAGCTTCTATTGCAGGAGTAAAAATACAGCTTATTATTCGTGGCGTTTGTGCTCTAAGACCTGGCATTAAAAATGTAAGTGAAAACATTACGGTGCATTCTATTATAGGAAAATACCTTGAGCATCCAAGAATTTATGTCTTTAAACATGATGAGAATGAATGCTACATCTCGTCAGCTGACCTAATGCCTCGTAATCTCATTAGAAGAATTGAAATTTTAACCCCTATTAGAGAAGAGTCTCTAAAACAAAAAATTAAGCAACTGCTCTCTTTACAACTTCAAGACAATCAACTCTCTTGGAAACTCAAAAGCTCTGGTGACTACAAACAGGTAAAACAAAATGACAATAAAGCTGTCAATAACCATGAAATTTTAGAAGAGTACATGACCAAAATTCATGATAAAAACCAAAAAGAAACGCCTGAATATGTTACACAACTTGCTAAAAAAGTACTTAAAGATTAAAGGATACAGATGTTAATAAAATACAAAGAGTGGACACCAACACTTAAAAAAGGTGCTTGGATTGCTGAGGGTTCAACTGTCATAGGACGAACCACCATGGGCGAAGACTCTGCTGTATGGTTTGGTTGTGTGATACGTGGTGATGTTCACCATATTAGCATTGGAGACAGAAGCAACATTCAAGACCTATCTATGGTACATGTAACGCATCATAAAAAAGAAGACATGAGTGATGGACATCCAACCATTATTGGAAATGATGTAACTGTAGGTCATAGGGTTATGCTTCATGGTTGTACCATTGAAGATGCTTGTCTCATTGGCATGTCAGCGACCATTTTAGATGGGGCTGTGATTGGTAAAGAATCCATTGTGGGTGCGAGTTCTTTAGTGACTAAAAACAAAATTTTTCCTCCAAGAAGCCTTATTATGGGAAGCCCTGCTAAACGTGTACGAGAACTTACCGATGCAGAAGTAGCTGAACTTTATGCAAGTGCCACACGTTATGTTGAATTTAAAAATAACTATCTATAAAAATCAAATAACATGTTAATTAATACTATAAAAAAAACTATTCAAGATATTTTAAGTCCATTAGTTTTAAAATTTATTTTAAAAATCGGCTTAGGAAGTATCGTCTTTTGGATACTTGCTCTTGGCTACTTTTGGACACCTTTTACAAATGTTATCCATACATACTTAACATGGATACCTTTTGAATTTTTACAAACTACAATCTCTTATATTTCGCCCTTTTTCATGGGCTATGTATTAATTATTATTACTATCTCTACCTTAACCTCTATTTATAGTGAAAAGATTTTAATCTCTTTGGCAAAAAAACACTATCCAAAACAACAAGTGATTGCTTCACCTAATCTACTAGAGTCATTAATGATTACCATAAGTTCAACACTTTTATATCTTATTTTACTTATCATATTATTTCCTCTATTTTTTATCCCTCTATTAGGACAAGCTCTCTTACTCTATTTAGGTACAATTCTTCTCAAAGCACCCACCGTACATGATGTAGGTGGCTTATTTATTAGTAATAAAAAAGAACTCAAAGAAAAAAGAAAGAAATCAAGTATCATCTCAATTCTTGCCTCTTTATTCAGTTATATTCCTATTCTCAATATATTTGCACCAATATTTGCTCAAATTATGTTTTTACATCACATATTAGGTAAAAAATAGAAAAAGTTACAACAATAAAACACAAATTTATGCTAGAATTAAATAAAAAAGGATTTTACGTATGTACAAAAAGAAAAACCTCACCTTATTACCCCTAATTTTACTACTTAGTACAGGATGTATTCAAAAAAAAACTCAAACAACTAGTGTAACAACAAGCAACCCCACCAATACTATACCCGTTGCTACAACCTACCCTATGCCAAGTACAACACCTCCTATATATACTCCTCCTGCTTCTGTAGTGACTCAACCTGTCTATACTGAACCAGCTTATGTACCTCAAAGAACTCCTTACCTACAAGGTGCTTATGGGCAAAACTACAAACTTAAACAATTTATTGCTAAAATGGCACAAAAATATAACTATGATCAATATGAACTCAATGCTATTTTCTCTACTGTTAATAGAGACACCATTGCACTAGACAAATATAATGTCTATAAAACTTCTAAGCCTAGCTTTTCAAAAGCTACACAAATTGGTTCATGGGACAAATATCGTAGTAATTTTCTAACACCTTCACGTATTTCTAAGGGGGTTGCCTTTTGGAAAGAAAATGCTCACTATCTAAATAAAGCTTATCATCAATATGGGGTAGCACCTGAATACATTGTAGGTATTATTGGTGTTGAGACAAACTTTGGAGGATATACAGGTAAACACTCTGTATTAAATGCACTAACAACACTCTCTTTAGAATACAAAAAACGTTCTAAATTTTTTACATCAGAGCTTGAAAACTACTTACTAGTGCTTAGAGATGAAAAATTGCATCCACAAAAAATTAAAGGATCTTATGCCGGTGCATTTGGTCTGGCTCAATTTATGCCAAGTTCATTTAGAGAATATGCTGTAGACTTTAACGGTGATGGACATATCAACCTTTTTAATAAAGCTGATGCCATTGGAAGTATTGCAAACTACTTCAGAGGAAAAGGTAAGTGGCAACCACGTCTTCCTGTAACCATGAAAACTTACTATAACAAAAAAAGATTTTATGGACTCCCAACAGGACATAAGACCAACTATACGCAACGTCATTTACAGTCATTAGGTATGAGACCAACATCAAATTTCAATGGTTATAGAGGCAATGTATCTTTAATTAAACTTAGTAGATATGAGAGAGATGAACTTTGGTGGGGAACACCTAATTTTCGTGCCATTACACGTTATAATCCAAAAGACCACTACGCCATGGCTGTACATCAATTAGCACAAGAAATTCGTAAAGCACGTTACGGAAGATAAACTTTAAATTGAATAATTCAGTTAAGCTCCTTAACTGAATTATTCGATAAACTCAAACCTACACATTCTCAAGTACGCTTTCTAGCGTATACTTTAAATCTTCATCTAACTCCAAAGACTTTAACATCCATTTAATATAACCAGCATCAGACCTTGCAATATCTTCAATCTGTTCTCCTTTATATTTCCCAAATTTAAAACTTTTCATTATTACAGGCGTATTGGTTAGCTCTTCTAATTTGATCATCGGGTTCATACCAGGATATTGTTCTTTAACCTTAGCTACCAATTCAGAAAGTAAAAGTTTCATGACCAATACATCCCCAATCGCATCATGTGCTTTTATAACAATATTATGTTTAGCAGCTTCTTCTTGCTCTTTTTTATAAAGTTCAAGTGAATATCTAAAGTACTGTAAACGATGATAAGAGGAGTCAGGAAAAAGATGTTTTGAACAACGTAAAGTATCAATAAGCTTCATTGAATTTACAAAACCCTCTTTTTCTAACATACCCAAATCAAATGAAATATTATGTGCTATTAAATAGTTATTTTCATGATTTAAAGTAGACAAATCATTCCAAAATTTTGTTGCAGTAAAAGGTGCTTTCCCCTCAATAATTTCCGGTGTAATATTATGCACTTCCATCGCTTCTGTTTTAATCGGAATAGATGTCGAACAGAGTTCATCATAAACTTTAACTTCCCCTTTAGCTCCAATCATCATTGCACCAACTTGAATAATCCTGTCCTCAGCTTGATTTCCAGTGGTCTCAGTATCAAATAAAACATATTTAGTCATTTTTTTCTTCTTTATTAGATTTTTTACTATTTTTTTTAAAATTTTTCATATATGCATAAAAAGCTTTTAACTCTTTCATAAAAGAGCCTTCTTCAGCAAAGTATTTAGCTTTAATTTTCTGCCATTTTTCTTTTATCTTTGCTTTCAATTCAGCCATATATTGTATCATGCTCTTATAGGTTTCTCGTTCTTTTAGCCAAGTCAGTCTAGCCATTAACTTTGTATATGACCAATTAAACCAGTCAAAACTAAGTAACTTTTCCTTTCCTACTTTAAATAACCAAAAAACAAAAGCAGCAATAGGTATCTTAGCAATATACAACAAGAGTCCAAAAAGAATTTTACCCTGTACAAAGAAAATACCAGCTAACAAACCAGCACCTTCCACACCTAAAAGTAGTACGACAAATAGAGTTAAAATAACATAGCGATTTGTATGTTGAACCTTACTTTCAAGTTTTTGAATAATATGTAAAGATTCTATCTTCTCATAAATAGGTTTAGCAATGCCTTCCCAAATAATCTCTTCAAAAAGTATAAAAAGAAAAACGAGTATAAATTGAAAAACCAGTAATAAGCGTTGTATAATTTTCTCTAAAAAGCCCACAAAAAATCCTTTGCATTAGTAATAAGATTATAACAAATAATAGTAAAGGGTCAAATAAAAATAAGTAAAGGTAATTAGAATAATAAGAGGTTAATGAGAGGAGAAGTAAAAACCTCTCAAAAGGAGTCTGAGAAATAAACTCCTAATAAATTTAAAGAATTGAAGATTATTTTCTTCTAAGTTCTTTAATTCTTGCTTTTTTACCTTTAAGTGCTCTAAGATAGAAAAGTTTTGCACGTCTAACACGTCCTCGTCTAAGTACTTCAATTTTTTCAATTGAATCTGAGTAGATTGGGAAAATTCTTTCAACACCAACAGAGTTAGCACCAATTTTTCTAATCATCATTGTTCTACCTGTTCCTTGACCTTTAAGTGCTATACAAAGCCCTTCAAAAGCCTGAACTCTAGTTTTTTCACCTTCTTTAATAGTTACGTGAACTCTTAAAGTATCACCAGCTCTAAATTCTGGAACTGATTTGTTTTCTAATTGTGCTTGTTCAAAGCTTTCAATATATTTATTTCTCATAATATCACCTTATAAATTTATGGCTCTTATTGAGCTTCTTGTGCATCTCTGGTCTAAAGTATTTTGTCTTACATTTAGCCATAGCACTTTTTAAGTCCGAAATTTTACCGTGATTTCCCTTTAAAAACTCTTGGGGAACTCCAATATCATTATAGACCTTTGGCTTGGAAAAAGAAGGGGCTTCAAGCTGATCAAGTTCAAAACTCTCAATACTCAAAGAGTCACTATTTCCTAGTACCCCTTCTACATTCCTTGCAATCGCATCACACATCATCAATGAAGGCAATTCGCCTCCTGTTAAGATGAAATCTCCTACCGAAAATAGTTCATCTGCTTCTTCAATAAAACGTTCATCTAAGCCCTCATAGCGTCCTGAGACAAAAACGATATGCTCTTTTAAAGCCAACCGTCTTGCATCATTTTGTTTAAAAGGTTTCCCAACTGGTGTTGCCACAATCACATACGCTTTTGAAGATTTTTCTCTTATAGCTGCTATTGTGTCAAAAAGAGGTTGAGGTGTCATTAACATCCCTGCTCCTCCACCTATCATCGGCTCATCTACTTTCATATGTTTGTTATTAGTATAATCACGAGGATTATAAAAATCAACAGACATCAACTTCTTCTCTATTGCCCTAGACAAAATAGAGTCAGAAAAATATCCTTCAACAATTTGAGGGAAAAGTGTCATAAAAGTAAATTTCAAAATAGAACTTCTCTAACTTGCTTCAAGAATCTCTTTGGCATCTTTAGTTAAAACAACTTGTTTTTCAACATTTGTTTCAAGTACATATCTTTCAATATATGGCACTAAAAATGTTGTTGCAAAACCTTCTTTTACCAAAGCCTCATCTGTCTCAATGAACATATAGTTCACATCAGCCAAACGTTGCATTTCGGCAATTTTTCCAAGCCTTACACCATCTTCTTCTACTTCACAAGTTTCAATCTCAAACCAAAAATGTTCACCATCTTTTAGTTGACATCGCTCTTTTGTCTCTTCTAAAGTTGCATAAATCTTAGTATTGGTTAGCTTCTTAGCATAATCAATACCTTCATAACCTTTAAAACAAACTATCCCACGCTCAAGATTTATTTTTAAAATCTCTAATTCACCTGAAGAAGTTTGAAAGCGATAACCCACTTTAAACTGCTCTGGAAAATCGGTATGAATATGAAGTTTCAAATCTCCATATAAGCCATGGGTTTTACCCACTTGGGCAATAAAAAAACGTTTTTTATCTTGCATCGAATTGTCAGACATCAAAAACTATTTTGATTCAACATTTACACGATAATTAGAACCACCTTTGGCTTTACAACCAGAGATAACCGTCTTAATCGAGTTAATCATTCGTCCTTCTTTACCAATCAGTTTACCTACATCATCTGCATTTGCGACAATGGTAATCTCATTATAGTTCTCTTCCAAATTCTTTACCGAAACGGCAATATCTTCTGGATGACTCACTAACAGTTTGGCATATTCAGCAACGAATTCAGTAACCATAACGATTATTTACCTGTAATTTTTTTAACTCTGTCACTCATTTGAGCACCAACACCAATCCAGTAATCCAATCTTTCAGTATCAACAGTAATATTGTTCTCTTTAATCATTGGATTATAGTGACCAATTGATTCAATCCAACCACCATCTCTTCTTTTTCTGCTATCTGTTACTACGATTCTGTAAAATGGCATTTTTTTTCTACCCATTCTTGTAAGTCTAATTGTTGTCATATAAATCCTTGAAATATTTCTTTTTATCTCAGTATTTGGGTTAACTACTCCCACAATGCAACAAGTGCATGAGTTGTCTACTGAACACAACTACCTACAAGTACTGACAACTGTTCTTAATGAGAGAACACTCATCAACACTATAAAAGCGAATTGTATCTAAAAATTCATTATTTAAAGCTTGGGAACTTCTCTAGCGAGGAATCCCACCACCTTGTGCTTGTTTCATCATCTCTTGCATCTGTTTCATTCCACCTTTACCTGAGAGCTGTTTTGCCATTTTCCCAGCATTTTTAAACTGTTTTAAAACACGGTTGACATGCATCTGAGACATACCAGCACCAGCTGCAAGTCTTCTTTTTCTTGTATTATTTAAAAGTTCAGGGTTTTCACGCTCTTTTGGGGTCATGGAAGAGATTAAAGCACGAATTTGTTTCATCTCTTCAGAGTTTTCTAAATCCATATCACCAATCTGTTTTGCCATTGCTCCCATACCTGGAATCATGCCCATAATAGATTTCATTGAACCAAGCTTTTTCATCGACTCCATCTGCTCTAAAAAGTCATTAAAATTAAACTTTCCTTTTTTGATTTTTTTAGAGAGCTGTTTAGCTTGTTTTTCATCTATAATATTTGCTGTTTTCTCAGCCAAAGACTCCAAATCACCAGAACCCATAAGACGAGAGACGATTCTATCTGGAATAAATTGGTCAAGGTCAGGCATCTTCTCCCCTGCCCCAATAAATCGCAATGGCACACCCACTTGATGAGCAATTCCCATGGCAACGCCACCTTTTGAGTCCCCATCAAATTTACTTAACACTACCCCTGTAATGCCTATTTTTTCTTTAAAAGTCTGTGCTGTACGAACTGCATCCATACCCGTCATGGCATCTGCAACATAAAAAAGTTCATCAGGCTGGGCTACTTTTTTAACATTGGCTAACTCATCCATCAACTCATCATCAATGGCTAAACGACCAGCTGTATCTATTAAGACCACATCATAAAGTTCTTTTTTCGCTTTAACAATAGCCTCTTTGACTATCTCTTCAGGTGTTTTATTTTCATCAGCAACAAGTGTAACGTCGATTTGTTCACAAATCTGCTTAAGCTGTTCCACAGCAGCCAAACGTTGTAAGTCAGCAGCTGCTATGAGTACTTTTTTCTTTTTTTGTTCTTTTAAAAAATATGCTAATTTACCTGTGGTAGTCGTTTTACCTGAACCTTGAAGACCAATCATCAACACTACTGTTGGAGGCTTAGAAGCAAATACAAAACCTTGATTTCCTTCAGCTGTTAAAATACGTGTTAAATCATTTTGTAAAGCTTTTAAAAAGTTCTCTTTACCCACATTTCCTTTAACTTCTTTTTCAACATTAACCAGTAGTTCCTTGACTACTTTATGGTGAACATCAGCTTTAAGAAGGGATTTTTTAAGTTCAGCAAGTGCTTTTTTAAGTGCTTTATCATCATCATAAAAACGAATCTTATCTATCGCACCTTTAAAACTGTCGGTTAGTGTATCAAACATATTTTCTCTTTATATTGTTAAATTATTGACGAGATTATATCGAAATAGGGTTAAAAACTATAATGAGAAAATAACTTTATAATCACAAAAACCTCTCAATAAAGCTACCAAAATATTATTACTCTCTTCAAAAAAGAAGAGAGTAAACAAGGGTTAAGGGCGAATCCAATTTGGTTCAATATTGCCACTTCCCCAACCATGAGCGAAGTAAGAATGGTCGGTTACATTATTGACATTCCAACTTCTTAAGTCATGGTTGCTAAAAGCTGAAGAATAAGTAAATATAAACATATAACTCATATCCGTAACATTTGAAACATCCCAACTGCTTATATCTTGATTAAAACTTGAAGCATCCTCAAACATGTTACTCATATCTGTAACATTTGAAACATCCCAACTGCTTATATCTTGGTTAAAGCTTGAATTACCCCAAAACATACTATGCATATTCGTAACATTTGAAACATCCCAATTGCTTATATCTTGGTTAAAGTCGGAAAAGCTAAACAGCCCACTCATATCCGTAATGGCACTGGTATTTACTTCAGTTACATCTTCACCATTAGCTATTTTTGCTCTTAACTCTTCAATGGTAAGAGGAGGCTGAGATAGCGTAGCACCACAAGGAATTCCAAAAGTAGAATGTATATTAAAACTTTTTTCAGAACTAATTTCAGAATTTTCCAGACTATTAAATGCTAATGCTTTAACTGTATAAACTTTATTACAAACTAAACCTGTTAAGGTTACATATGTTTGACTTGGTTCACTAGCATTATTTGCAGGAACAGTTACATTTATATCTCCTGTATTATCAAATACTATAAATCCATCTTCATTATCT
>JALWLW010000083.1 GCA_027081065.1 Campylobacteraceae bacterium | reverse complement strand
ATTTTGAAAAACATCTTAAGATGATATATGATGTATTCTCCTCTCTTCAAGTTATTTTTAGTGGAAGCAATGCCATAAAATTAGAACACTCAAAAGCAGACCTTAGTAGAAGAGCTATCTTGTACCGATTTGGAGGATTGAGTTTTAGAGAGTTTTTAGAGCTTAAAACAGGCAAAAAGTTTAACAGTTACACATTAGAGGATATTTTAGAGAATCATACAGAGATAGCTTTTGAGCTAACGTCTAAATTTAAACCATTTGAGTTTTATAAAGAGTATTTAGAGTATGGCTACTACCCTTTCTATTTTGAAGTGGCCAAAGATACCTTTCTCATAAGATTAAATGAGACCATCAACACCACTATAGAGCATGACTTAGCCTATATATTTAACATTGAACCAAAGTTCATTATAAAATTAAAACAGCTTGTCACGCTTATCTGTGGCTCTAAGCCCTATGAGTTAAATATCTCAAAACTAGCCCAAAAGATAGAGATAAACAGAAATACACTCTATCAATACATCTACTATCTAAATCGTGGTAAAATCTTTAACATCTTAGACCATAAAGCAAAAGGGGACAATGTCTTCTCAAAACCTGCCAAAATATATTTGGCAAATAGCAATCTAAATTTTGCCTATTGTCGAAACATAGAAATAGGAACAATACGAGAAATCTTTTTTGCAAATCAGTTAAAAAACTATTTTAGTTTACATCAAAACAGCTCTCTTTTAGGAGACGAACTATTGGCTTCAAAAAAGGGTGATTTTTTAATAAATGAAAAATATACTTTTGAGATTGGTGGGAAAAATAAGAGTTTTAATCAGATACAAGATATACCAAACTCTTTTGTTGTTTCAGATGATATTGAGATAGGAGCTGGTAATAAGATTCCTCTTTGGTTGTTTGGGTTTTTGTATTGAAGGGTAAAAGAAGAAGTTTAGGCTTTTTCTTTTGGAAACATCTCCATAACTTCATCTAAATTCATCCGTACCCACTCTTCTCTAAAACCAACACCCACACGAATAGCGTCATCGGCAAGTTCATAAACTCTCTCTTTGGTTACCTTGCCTGTATTGATAATATTTTGAATATCCTCTTCATCATTTTGAGCAAAACGAGAAATTTTAGAAATAATCAAATCTTCAGGAGCTAAAAGATAAATCTCAAATTTTTCCTCAATGGTTATCATGTGAACAGCTCTATCCTCATAATCTTCATGAAGAAGTCCAAAGGTACTGTTGTAAGTGTGGTCATAATGTACCTGTTCAAGTTTCCCCTCACTATTGAGCCAAACCACAAATAAATCTTTTGGAATATTGACAACAAAAGGCATAATCAAATCCACATCATCTGAAACTCTAGCATTACAATAGTAATGAACAGCCCCACCACCTGTAAGATAGGCTCGAACAGGTTCTTGTTTATGAGCATCAGGTATCTGTTTTGCTATCTCTTCCATCATCTGAACAATGGCTTCACTAAAACTTTTAGCTATCATACTTAAAACCTACCCGTCATTTTAAACTGATTAAATCGTGCCATATCTATACCATTTGTCAAACCATAAAGCCTAGCTAATCCATTACCTGTTTCGGTTTTATTGCCATGATAAAAACCTACATTGACTTTGGTTTTAAACGTGAGTTCTACCAATCTATCAGTTAAAAAACTATAGAGATAAGCACTTCTTGCTCTCGCTTCTTTAGATAAGGTGTTATCTTTTGCCAATTTTGACCATACAGAACTATCTCGACCCGATACAAGTATTGGGTAAAGACTCTTTTCAAAATCTCTTAAAGAAGTGAAATACTTCTCATTTTCTAGCAGTTTTTTTAAGTCATTATTGTTGGTCATGTTTAGTAGTTGTTCGGCTTGGCTATAGTCCAAAGTTTCTAAAAGCTGATAGAGTTTTGCTCTGTTTCCTTTTTTCCAATCTCGCAAAGTTCGTTCAGGGACATTTAGAAGTTTTTGTATTTGTTGTTGGGTCATAGCTACTCCTTATTCTTAATTATAGGCGAATATCGCCGTTTTGTCAAGAGTCTTGGAGTTTAATGAGGTTTTTGTTTTAGAATATATTAAGATTTTTTATGTAAAATAGCTTTGATTCCTATGCTTTTTGACCCCTATGCTATTACTATTTTTACTAAATTAGTACAAAATCAGTTATATCATAAATAGGTTTCTCTAAAAAACTCTTAAACTTTAATATGCTGTTATCTTTCTTTAATCTTTCAAATTCTTCTATAACCTCTTTTTTTGTTCCGTCCCAATTTTGAATATGTTGAGATACTTCTTTCCACCATAAATAAACTTTAATATAAGAGAAAAGCATACTTATTGCATTTTCTTGTGTACTTTGAATAGTATTATGATGAGAAACTTGATTTCTTAATTCTAACAAATTTTCAAGCTCCTTTTGTATTTCAGGAGGAAATAATACTTTGTCATCATTATTATGTTGTAATTGTTTTTCTATTGCTTTTGCTATCTCTTTAAATGTATTAATTATTTTCTGAGGTTTTTGTTCATTTGTTCTTTCTAAACTTTTAGACTTCCTATAAATTTCTTCTGATATACTTGAAATAGTATATTCTCTTTGTTGATTAGTAATTTGAAGAATATTTTTTATTTCACTTTCTATACTATTTTTCAATTTTCCAATTGAAGATAAATGAGAAGCATCTTTTCGTAACAAAGTTTCATAGATATTTGTCAATCTTGATTCAAATGCTTTACCTATCATTCTAATAGATTCTTCATATTGATGATTATTATGAAAAGAATATTGATGATGGCTACTATTGTAAGCTGTAATTGCTCGATTAAAATAATTAAGTTCATCTTGAGTTGAAGAAAATAAATCATGAGATATAATTTGAACATAAAAAAAGTAAGGTTGAAATAAAATAGCTTTTGGAGAAAATCTTTTTTCTTTTTTTTCTACAGTTCCATTATATTCAAGCTCTTCAAATATTTTCTCTAAATTATTTACCAATGTTTTGCTTAATGATAAAATTGTAGATTTTCTTGAATTAGTAGATTGAAAAATAAATAAGAATTCTTCATCAATAATTAAATTATTTTGAATTATTTTAATATTATATTTTTCTATAATTTTTTTAATACGAATATTATAATTGTCAGGAATATTATAAGATTGATTTATGGCAGGAGGATTGGCAATATAATACATATTAGATAAAACGGTTATAATATAGTCATTATATTGCTGAGTCTGTTGAAAAAAATTGTATATATATGAAACAAAAGAATCTGGTTGTGAAGGATTATTACTAAAAGTTGTTTCCCATAATCCATTTTCTATTGGATTAATTATATATTGTTTTATTTTATTATATTCTTCTTTCTTTTTCAATTTTATTCCTTCGCTTGTTTTAGGTAGTTTATCTTAATGTGATTAAAAAAAAACTAAGGGGGTCAAAGCCCTTTTATAAATAAAAAATAAAAGGTGACAGGCTACTTATAGTCATGCCTCTCATCTCTTAAAACTCAAAACCTTAACACCCTCATACTGAACAATAAACCTATCAACAGTAATAAGTGTCATTTCTCCTTGAATAGCCTGTGAAATTAACATTCTATCAAATGGGTCACGGTGAATAGGCTCTAGCTTTTTAGTAGCATTGGCACAAATAGCAGAGACTTTTAATTCTATAAAACCATTGGCTTCTATGGCACTGTTTAGGTCTGCTTCTACTTTTAGTTTTCCCAATGCCTCTTTTATGGCTATCTCCCAAATGGTTGCTGATGAGATGTAGATTTGATTTGAAGTATTGGAGATAATATCAAAAACCTCTTGGCTTAGTTGTTCAGCGTCACTTAGCCACCATAAAAATATGTGGGTGTCTAATAGATATTTAGCCATTAAAAACCACCCTCAAAGAGTGTTGTAATCTCATCGTTGGAACTGTCAAAATCTTCATAAAAGAGTATTTTGTCTTTTAAGAGATTTGGAGTTCTCTTTTTTTTCTCAGGTATATAAGAGACAAGTTTAGCAACAGGATTACCTGCTTTTGCAATAACAATCTCTTCTCCTTTATCTAACAGGGTTATGAGTTTGGAAAGATTTGTTTTGGCTTCATGCATATTTACAGTCATGAAAAACTCCTTTTATTTACTTAGCTAATATTAGCTAAGTTTGTGAATTTTGTCAAGTTTAGTCTTTATTTTTGCAATGTATAAGCCCAATTCCCCTAAAATAATGAACAACTATTCACTCTAAGGAACATCATGTACTTTATCTTCGAGATTGCCTTCACCTCACCAAAACATTATATTGCAAATCTTATACGTGTGTATGCTGTACAAGAAGAATTAGAGGTTGATGTACTTCAGACTCCAGATAAAATCATTATGACTTTTAATCAAGATGATGAGAAGTTAGAGAGCTTTTTATTGGGACTAGAAGAGGTGCTTCCTGCTTCACTTTTTTTAGGGAAAGGAAAACACTATTTTTCTGATGAACGACCTGCTGTTTTGCCTGAGACAAAGCCTGATATACCTTTGAACATTGCTCCTTGTCCAACGTGTCAAAAAGAGATGTTTGATGTGAGTTCTCGTAGGTATTATTACCCTTTTACCTCTTGTAATCATTGTGGTTCACAACATCCATTTTTAACGAAATATCCTTATGAACGTAAGAATACAAACATGAAGTTTCTTGTGCCTTGTTCTGATTGTAAGGAGGAACTTAAAAGCAATGCCTTGCGTAAAGATTATCCTCTTATCTCTTGTATTGAATGTGGTATTGCTATTCGTATGTTAGACAAAGAAGTAGAACATATGGCACTTAATAAAGGTGATTATCGTAAACTTTTTAAGGCAGTAGCTGGGGCAATAGCAACGGGAAAAACAGTACTCATAAAAACCATGCATGGCTATAGAAAGTTTTTTAATCCAAACAAAGCATTAACTGAGATTAAAAAAATCTCTTTTTCTTCTGTACCTAAAAGTGAAAACCTTTCACCCTCACCTTATAACTTTTCAGCTTCAAGTGAAGAATCGGTTGCCCTATCTACTTTGCTTATGGCTTCATCACATGGATTTAATAAACATCTTATGATGGTAGAGCAAGAGTTTAATGCTCTTTTTAGTATTGAACGTCCTCTGCTTCGTGTTGCCACGAAAAGTGATGAAATTAAAAAGCTTTATGGTACATCAGCATTGGTGAAGTATCCAGATGATGGTATGACCATGCTTTTAGCAAAAGAGATTTTAAATGTGGGGTTAGAATACATTGCCTATAGAGAGTGTGATGCACAAGCCGAAGCTGACTTTTTAGTGGACTTTGACATGCCGATTAACCCTCAAAAAGACACAAAAGTGTTCATTAACCAAGATAAGACCCTGTTTGTCTCAGGTGAACGAATTGTTTACCCTATGAGGGCTTATAGTAATAATAATCGTGTGAGCCTAGCACATGATTTAGCTTGTGTTAATGTTGATGGGAAAAAGATAATAGATTCAATTGAACTTTTTGACAAAGTGACAACAGATGAATTTTATGTTTTAGACAGCGAAGAGTTTGAGAGTGGACATAGCAATGAACATAAGTTTGAACAATATAAAGCTTCTATGCTTTCAGTACTCTCAGAACATCAAAAAGTAGGTAACAAAGCCGTTGGCGTACATTTTGATGGGACGCTTAATTTTCTTTATTATAATGGTAAAACAGTTATTAATGCTGTTCCTGCCATTCCTTTTGAATCGGATAACCTTTGGGAAAAAATAAGTACCCTTAGAGATGGTTCAGACCGTTTGGTAGGTAACTATAAAAAAGCGTACCCTGAAGTTTGGGAGCGTTTAGACAACTTAGAAGGTGACATGGATATCTTTGAGGTTACGGCTATTACCTTAGGGCTTGAAGATGAGAGTTTTGAGGGAATTTCTGCCGAAGCACTAAGCTTTTTAGGTAAAGGTGGATTACAAATTGACACCAGAGTAAAAGACAATCGTTTTGATAACTATGCTTTTTTAACCTCTATTATGTCGTATCAATTAGGTGATGTTGAGAACGCTTATATGTGTTATAGTATCTATGAATCATTTGGAGACTACATTGGCGAAATTGTCCCTCAACTCCTAGAAAAAGTAGATACACGCTTGGTTGTTTTAACAGGTGAAACTTTTGCAAATCAATCACTCTATGCAAGAATAGAGCGAACCTTGGGACAATACAAACCGATGATGAATCAAAATTTACCTATTGGTAAGGAGAATGCTGTCTATGGTGGATTGTACTTATAAAATAACCATAAAAGGCACCGTCCAAGGCGTAGGTTTTCGCCCCTTTATCTATCAATTAGCCATGCGTTTTGAGCTAAAAGGAACGGTGTTAAATGATTCCCAAGGTGTTACAATTATTATTACTTGTTCGTCTGAAGTTTGTGAAGAATTTTTAAAAAAGATTGAGGAGGAACTCCCACCTTTAGCTGTGATAGATGAACAAAGTAGCATTCAAATTGAGAAACAATTTTTCAGTGATTTCTCTATTGTTAAGACCAAAGAAAAAGGAGAGGTAGCTGTTAATATTCCTTCTGATGTAAGCATTTGTAAAGCCTGTGAAACAGAACTTTTTGACCCCTCTAATCGTCGCTTTGGCTATCCTTTTACTACTTGTACTAATTGTGGGGTGCGTTACTCTATTATTTATGATTTACCTTATGATAGGGTCAATACCTCAATGAAATTCTTTAAGATGTGTAAGAGCTGTGAAGAAGAGTATACGAACCCTATGGACAGACGCTATCATGCACAACCCATTGGGTGTTGGGATTGTGGGACAAGCTTAGAGCTTGTGGGGCTTGACACTCCTGCGTCAAGTGTTGTTGATAGGGCTGTTGAACTTATAAAACAAGGAAATATTTTAGCCATCAAAGGGGTAGGTGGTTATCATTTAGTTTGTGATGCGACCAATAAAAAAGCAATCAAAAATTTAAGAGCTAGAAAAAAACGACCCTCAAAACCTTTTGCTGTAATGGTAAAAGACATGAAAATGGCGAATGCCTTAGCTGATATTTCTAAGCATGAAGAGGTATTGTTACGTTCGGTTGAACGTCCTATCGTTTTGTTAAATGCAAAAAAAATAGATGAAAATATTGCTCCAAAACTCTCTCGTATTGGGTTGTTTTTACCTTATACTCCTCTCCATCTACTCATCTTAACTAAACTAAATCGTCCTGTAGTCGCTACTTCTGCGAATGTTACGGATGAACCACTCGCGACCAATAGAGAAAGCATTGAAAAACTGAAAAGGGTTTATGATTATTTACTTGACCATGACAGAGAGATAGTGAATGGTTGTGATGACTCGGTGATGATGGTGGTTAAGAATCAAGAGCTTATTTTGCGTCGTGCAAGGGGTTATGCTCCTGTTAAGATTGAGTTGCCTTTTCAATTGGAAAAAAAGGTTTTGGCTGTTGGGGCAAATCAGAAAAATACCATTGCCATTGGTTTTGACAATCAAGTGATTTTGTCTCCTCATATTGGTGATTTAGAGGGAATTGCTTCTGTGGAGTACTTTCGGGAAAATATTGAGAATCTAAAACGAATTTATAGGTTTACCCCAGAACTTATTGCTTGTGATATGCATCCTAATTATGAAAGTAGAAAATATGCAGAGTCTTCTTCATTAGCGATGAGGGAAGTCCAACATCATTACGCCCATATTTTAGCTGTGATGGCAGAGAAAAAAATAGAGGGTCAAGTTTTTGGTGTGGCATTTGATGGAACAGGATATGGAGACGATGGAAAGCTATGGGGTGGAGAGTTTATGCTCTGTGATTATGAGGGTTATGAGAGAGTAGCTCATTTAAATTACTTTAAACTTCTAGGAGGGGCTAAAGCCATAAAAGAACCCAAACGCGTGGCGTTGAGTCTGCTTTTTGAATGCTATGGTAAAGAGGTATTTGAGCTAGATACACCAACAACAAAAGCGTTTACGAAACAAGAACTACAGACCCAATACCTTATGTGGAAAAAAGGACTAAACTCACCTTTAAGCTCTTCGGTTGGACGGCTTTTTGATGCTGTGGCTTCGCTTTTAGGTGTTTGTCAAGTCATGAGTTTTGAGGGTGAAAGTGGTATGAGATTAGAGGAGTTGTATAGTGACATTATTAATGGTGTGTACCCTTTTGGCTATGAGAATGGGGTAGTAGATATTTTAGCAATGATAAAAGAGATAGTTAAAGAAAATAACTCACAAATAGCCACTAGCAAATTTTTTCATACTTTAGTAGCCATTGTTGAGGCTGTTTATGAGCCTTATGATTTACCCTTGGTACTTAGTGGTGGGGTGTTTCAAAATAGGGTGCTTTTGGGGCTTATGTTAGATAGGTTTCCTCTTGCTATCATTGGTAATAAGATACCTCCTAATGATGGGGGGATTGCTTTGGGGCAGGTTGTGGGGCATTTTCTAAATAAAAATTCTTGACAAAACGTATCTTTTAAGATACGTTTTAGCCAATTAAAAGATATAGAAAAAGCTAAAGAGTTAGCAAAGGAGTACTAAGATGAGTAGTGAATTAAACACATTTGACATAGCAAAATATCTTGACAGTAATGAAGTGATTGCAGAGTATCTTTCTCAAATATTAGAAGATGGAGACTTAGATGAACTTCTGTCAGCCATTGGAGATATAAGAGAAGTAGTAACTATTCACAAAAAGAGATTTTAAATCTTTTTTGATATACTAAAATAAAAAAGGAGTCAATAGTGCAAACAATACAATTAAATGTTCATAGCAACCATATAGATTTTTTACTCTCTATGCTCCAAAATCTAAAAGATGGTATTATTGAAAATATTATAGTAGATAAACCGATTGTTAATAGTTCTGTTGCCAATAGTACAATCCGTTTAACTGCTAAAGATTCTGAACGATTTTTAGAAGCACTTGATAGACCACCTAAAATATATCCTAAACTAAAAGAGGCTTTTGAACAGTATGAAAATGGTCAAATAAAGCTTTAAAATGGAAACTGTTCAGCTTGATAAAAAAAGACACAATCGAAAAGATTTTGATTGTGAAGTAGATGCTCTTAATGAGTATCTGCACTCAATGGCAAGTCAACACTCTGTAAAAGACAATACACGAACTTATGTTTTAGAAAATAGTGAAAATCCCTCAGATATTGTGGGCTACTACACACTAACAATGACCACAATAGAATTCTCTAAACTGCCACCAAAACTACAAAAAAAGCATTTTAACAATCACTCTTCTGCTCTTATTGCTAGATTGGCTGTTGATAAGAAATATAAACATAAGAAAATTGGTTCTTGGTTACTTATTGATGCACTCAAAAGAGTTCTAAATGCTAGTGATATTGTGGCTTTTCCTATGCTTATTGTTGATGCCAAAGATGGTGTTGCAGAGTTTTATGAAAAGTTTGGGTTTTCTTCATTTTTGAATGAAGAGAAGAAATTGTATTTGCCTATTGCTACTATTCGGGCTAATTTTGCTGAGAGCTCAGGAAAATAAAAAAGAGAGATTTAATATGAAAATTATTGAGGGCTATATGCCATATTTAGGATATAAGACTTACTATCGTATTGTTGGGGAATGCATAGGAAATAAAAAGCCATTGGTTTTATTACATGGTGGACCTGGTTCTACGCATAACTATTTTGAAGTCCTTGATAAAATTTCCCAAACTGGTCGTGCTATTATTATGTACGACCAATTAGGATGTGGACTATCTACTACCCCTTCTCGACCCGACTTATGGCATAGTAAAACATGGATAGATGAGTTAATTAAACTACGTGAATACCTTAACTTAAATGAAATTCACTTACTAGGACAGTCTTGGGGTGGGATGCAATTAATAGAATATGCTTGTTCTTATAATCCTAAAGGAATAAAAAGCTATATTTTATCTAGTACCTTAGCTTCTGCATCATTATGGGAGAAAGAGCAACGTCGAAGAGTTACCTATCTTCCAAAAGAGATGCAAGAAGCCATTAAAAGAGCTGAAGAAACTGGAAACTACTCATCCAAAGAGTACAAAAAAGCAGAAGCAGAGTTTATGCTTCGTTATAGTGCTGAAGAAATTACAGAGTCCTCACCTGAATGTTTAACGCGTCCAAAAAAATTTGGAACAGAATCCTACATAACAGCATGGGGTCAAAATGAGTTTAGCCCATCTGGTACACTTAAAAATTTTGATTTTTCAGATAAGCTTAGTGACATTAAAGAACCTTGTTTAATTACAAGTGGATTACTTGACCTCTGTTCTCCACTTATTGCAAAAGCAATGTATGACAAGCTTCCTAATGCTAAATGGGAACTATTTGAATATAGTCGGCATATGCCATTTGTACAGGAAAATGAGAAATATATTAAAGTACTTGTTGAATGGTTGGATGAGAATGATTGATAAAATTAAAACTAAAATATTTTCAAAAGGAATATTAAATTGATGATGTAAATTTTTAATCCTCTTGTTCTATTCTAAATTTAATAGCCTCAATTGGGTCTGGTGCTTCTATGGCGTAGTGTTTTGCTTCGTAGTTGTCTACAAGGGTAGCCAAAACTTCTAACTAATCACTATTTGGTTTTGCGTCCATAAGTGTAAGAGCTAACTCATAATCTTGTTCATTTCGTATAGGTCTTATCATCTTATAGCTCTTCAATATTCATAGGATAGTCTATCTTTTTTGTCAACATAAGTAGCTTACTTAGTAATCTACACTACTCTTTTTAATCCCTTTGTTTAAATATAGGTTATGTTAAAATGACATTAGTTTCAAGAAGGAAAAAAATGAGTAAAAAGAAAAAGATAGCCATTCTTGGTTGTGGTTGGGTCGGAAATGCTTTAAAAGAGGAGTTGGAATCTAAGGGGCATGAGGTAAATTGTCTTTCACGAGATGTTGGTATGGACACACTGGTAGGCTTTTATGCTGCTGATGCCATTGTTATTGCTATTCCTCCCTCAGATACATATTTAGACGCCATAGAAGATGTTTATTTTTCTGCTTCACTAGAAGAATCACTTGATACACAATTCATACTTTTAAGCTCTATCTCTTTTTACGATAACAAAAAGATTATTGTTGAAGCAGAGGAACTGGCAAAAGTAAAAGATGAAAATACCGTTATATTAAGACTTGGTGGACTTATGGGCTATGACAGAGTAGCAGGTAAATACACAGCAGGTAAAACCGTAGAAGATGGAAGAACAAACTATGTACACCGTGATGATGTAGTAGGGATTATAGAAAATGTGATAGACCAAAGAGTAAAAGCTAAAATACTGAATGTTGTAGCCCCTGTACAGTCTACAAAAAAAGAGATATATACAAAAAATTCTGAAGAGTTTGGTTTTAAAAAGACAAACTTTTCTGAGAACATTGGTAAAGAAAAGTCTTTAGATGCTAAAGAGGTAGAAACAGTACTTAACTACACTTTTAAAAAACCAAATGTTATGGAGTTTTGGGAAAAGTAAGGGACTCTAATAACTTCTTGCTACTCTAGTAGAAAATCTAAATTCAATTTCTCTCTTTTTGCATGTGCCCCATCACAAAAGGGGGTACAGGTACTGTTTTTACATAAACACAAATGAAACTCAGCATCACGTGTAGCGATGAACTCTTTTGGTTCAAACTCAGTACCTGTATGATTTCCATCACAGAGTACGCCATCGAGACTATTTCCACAGGTACAAAAATGATAAGTCTTACCTTTTTCTAGGTAGGTTCTTACTGGGAATTTCATGAATGCTCCTTCTCTTCTTAAAATATAGAATTTGTAAGATTTTTGTTAACTATAATATCTAAAAATTTTATATTTTAATATAATTTTAACAACTTTCATACTAATATAGTGAATATTCATTCATTTTTAAATTCAAGGGATTAAAGCATGGAATTTTCATTACTCATTATTTTTTACTATGGCATACTCCATGCTTTTGGACCAGACCATTTGACGGTTATTGCTGACTTTTCAATTGGTAAAAACAGAAAAAAGACCTTGCTTATTACTTCACTTTTTGCTGTGGGTCATGGCTTGACACTTTTTGTTTTTGCGAAGCTTTTGGAGTCGGTTAGTATTTCTGATGAGCTTTTGGCTTATGGTGACACGATTTCGGCTTTGGTGATTATTGGTATGGGGCTTTATTTGCTTTTTATGGTTTTGAACAACCGTGTACAGTTGAGAAAACATATGCACCATGGTGAAGAGCATGTGCATATTTGGTTTGGAAAAAATCATGACCACTCTGTAGCTTCTGAGCGTTCCTCTTTTGCTTTGGGTTTACTCATGGGCATTGGTGGGGTGCGTGGTATGCTCATTACTTTGGGTGTGGTAGCTGGTGGTACGGTTGATTTTATGATGGTTGGAGCATTTACGCTAGGGGTTATGATTGTTTTCATGAGCTTTGGACTGTTCATACTTTATATCAATCAAAACTTTTTAGGAAACCTTACAAATGTAAGAAGAGCTTTTTCTGTAGCAGGTGTGATTTCACTTATTGTGGGTAGCAATATATTGCTGGGCTAATAGATGAAGTTTCTAACAAAAGATTATAGTAATGTTGAAAGTTTGGCAGATACCGACTATATTTGTTTTTGTATAGAAGTAGACAAAGGAACGATAGTAAAAGCCATAGAAAGTGGAGCAGACACTTTGAAAAAGATTAGAGTTGTAACATCGGCTTGTACGGGTAGTGATTGTAAAAATCTAAATCCTACAAAAAAGTGTTGTTCTCCTCAAATAAATATGTTAATAAAATATACTAAAGGATAGATATGTGTACAGATTGTGGTTGTAGTATTAGAGGGATGGAAGAACATGTAGGTGAGCATAGTCATGATGGTGGAAAAACATTTCACAGCCATGAGCATGAGGCAAAAGAACATAGTCATGCAGATGGTCATTCTCATGAACATCAAGAAGCACATGAGCATTTACATCATAACCCTCAACTCAATGATGCAAAGACGATTTCAGTTATTAAGAAAATATTAGATAAAAATGACCAAGAAGCCAATCATAATAGAAAACATCTTGAAGAGCATGGAATCTTGGGTATTAACCTTATGTCTAGCCCTGGTTCGGGGAAAACAACACTTTTGGAGTACCTAGCAGATGTGGCAAATTTCAAGTTTGGTGTAGTTGAAGGTGATTTAGAGACCGAACGAGATGCAAATCGTCTAAGAGCAAAAGGGATTCATGCCGAGCAGATTCAGACAGGAACAGCTTGTCATTTAGATGCGTTTATGGTGCATAAAGGGCTACATCATATGCCACTTGAAGAGATAGATGTCTGTTTTGTGGAGAATGTAGGAAATTTAGTTTGCCCTGCAAGTTATGATGTGGGTACACACTTAAATATTGTCTTGGTCTCTGTACCTGAGGGCGAAGATAAAATAGCAAAATACCCTGTAATGTTTCGTCAAGCAGATTTGATTTTAATTACCAAGACCGATTTGTTGCCTCATTTTAAATATGATGTAGAGCAAGAGAAAGCAGATGCTAGACGTATTAAACCAAATGTAGATATTTTAGAGGTTAATGTGAATGATATAGACTCTGTAAAAGCAGTGGCAGAGTGGATAGAACTGAGAGTTAAGAATTAAGAAGTAAGAGTTAAGAGTTATGGAGAATTGGGGGCAACTCTTAACTCTTCATTCTTAACTCTTAACTTTCGACTGAAAGGAGAAAAAAGTGTGTTTATCAATCCCAAGTAAAGTAGTAAAAGTAAGTGATGACAAGATGATGTGTACCGTTGATACCATGGGTGTTCAGCGTGATGCAAACCTTATGATGATGGAAGAGGGCGATGTTCAAGTGGGCGATTATGTCCTTTTGCACATTGGATTTGTGATGAACAAAATAGATGAAGAGGAAGCTTTAGCCTCCATTGAGACCTACAGAGAGATACTAGAAGCCATGAACGAAGAGGAGCGTCGTCGAGCCATTATAGATGACGACAATTGTGAAAACCGATGAGAGAGTTAGAGTTAAAAAACCTCTATGATGACTTTCGTGATGGCGATACCATTAAGGCGTATGCAAAGATTATTGCCGAGGATGCCAAAAAGTTAAAAAATCCCATAAACATCATGGAGGTGTGTGGAGGTCATACGCATACCATTATGAAGTTTGGACTGCCTCAACTTCTTCCTGAGAACATCAACTTCATTCATGGGCCTGGTTGTCCTGTCTGTATTATGCCAAAAGAGCGAATTGACCATGCCTATGTGTTGGCGATGCAAGAGGATGTTATTTTAGTAACCCTTGGCGACATGATAAAAGTGCCAGGCTCCAACGGAAGTCTGCAAGATGCACGAGCCAAAGGGGCAGATGTTCGTTTTGTTTACTCTCCGATGGAGTGCCTAAAAATCGCCTCTGAAAACCCTACTAAAAAGGTGGTCTTTTTTGCTATTGGGTTTGAGACTACAACACCTATGACGGCTGTATTGGTTGACCAAGTGATTAAACAAAAAGTACCCAATATCTTGTTTCACATTAACCATGTAACCGTACCTGAAGTGATGGTAGAGCTTATAGACAGTCGCGATGTTCATGTCGATGCCTACAACAACCGAATTGACGCTTTTTTAGGGCCTAGTCATGTGAGCGTGATTGCAGGTTCTAAGATTTATGAGAAGTTCCCAAAAGAGTATGGTCGCCCTGTGGTGGTAACAGGGTTTGAGCCTGTGGACATGATGCAAGGCATTAGCATGATAGTCAAACAGTTTGTAGAAGAGCGAACCGAACTAGAAATTCAATACAAACGTGTGGTAAATTACGAGGGGAACTTAACAGCCCAAG
>JALWLW010000082.1 GCA_027081065.1 Campylobacteraceae bacterium | reverse complement strand
TAAAGAGGTCAAATGTACTAAATGTGCAGCTACTTTTAACATGACCCCTTACTCTCTCTCTTCTAATTGTCCCTATTGTAATACCCCTGCAATTACTGATTTTGTAAAAGAGATTACCCCAAAATCTCTTTTGCCTTTTCAACTCTCGCAACAAGAAGCACGAAACTTATTTAAAAAATGGATTGGTTCTTTATGGTTTGCCCCTTCTAAACTTAAAAAATTTCTTGATGGTAATGAAAAACTAAAAGGTTACTACCTACCCTATTGGACTTATGATGCCAATACCTATACCCGGTATCAAGGTCAAAGAGGTGACATTTACTATGTGACAGTAGAACGAACAGTGATAATTAATGGTAAAGAGTCACGCCAACAGGTACAAGAACCTCGAATTAGATGGACAGCCGTCTCAGGAGAAGTCTCAAATAGTTTTGATGACATCACCATTGGTGCATCTAAAACCATTTCACATACCATTTTAGACAACCTAAGCCCTTGGCATACCCAAGCACTTGTTCCCTTTAATGAAAAGTATCTAGCTGGTTTTGAATCAGAAGAATACACCATCGGACTAGACAATGGCTTTGAACTGGCAAAAGTAAAAATGAACAGCATCATTCGCCAAGATATTCGCCGTGATATTGGTGGAGACCAACAACAGATTACACACATCAACACTAGCTACAACAATACCTCATATAAAAGCGTTCTCTTTCCCATCTGGACAGCTAAATTTAAATGGAAAAACAAAACCTATAACTATGCTATTAATGGTCAAACAGGGAAAGTAACAGGTGAACGCCCCTACTCATGGCTAAAAATTGCAGCCATTGTCGGAACACTTGGAGGAGGAGCTGGTGGAGCTGTTTATGTGGATCAACACCCTGAAGTCTTACAAGAAGTTTTCCAATTTACTCCATAAAAAGAATGCTAATTAGTACCATTAATTAGCTATATCAAACACTCAACAAACACAACTTACCTATAATCCTTTTAACAACAACCATAAAGGAAATATCATGAGACTTCAAATAACCCTAACCCTTATTTCAATTTTAGCTCTCAACATCACTTATAGAGTTTTATTTGGTTCATTTATCTCTTTTACTCTAGGAATCTAATAAAGTTTTCCTAATAAGTCTACATGAGTTAAGTAAACCCTCAAATCAAATTCAAACTGATGGTAAGAAGGTTCTATATAGGTACAAAACTTATAAAAAGCCTTGTTGTGTTCCTTCTCTTTAAAATGAGCCAACTCATGCACCACTATCATACGTAAGAATTCTTCAGGCATATTTTTAAAAATTGTTCCTATGCGTATTTCATTTTTAGCCTTCAATTTTCCACCCTGTACACGTGAGACAAAAGTGTGTGTTCCTAACGCATTGTTAATAACATTTATTTTTCCATCATAAACAACTTTAGAGAGCGTAAACTTTTTTAAATAGATATTTTTAAATTCATTGATATATTCATAGAGTGCTTTGTCATTTTGGTACGCGTGTCTGTTGGGGTATTTGTTTAAAATGTAGTTTGAGAGCTTATCTTTTTTAATAAGCTCTCTTATTTGCTCTTGTAAGTTTTTGGGATAATTATTTAGGTATTTTAAGGTCAGATTTTACACCTGCTCAACTGTAACAACATGCCCAACAAACTTAGAAGCATTATCTAAAATAAGACCACCTTTTCTAAAGCCTAAACCACATCCTTCATATGCATAAAATACACCAGCTTGGTAGCTTTCGCCCTTATCGTTAGTTGGAAGCTCTACATACTCTTGGAAAATAGAAGCGAACTCACCATACTCGCCATCTGTTTGAGCGATTATCTCTTCATCTTCGTTTACAATGGTTGTGTTTGCACCTTCACGTCCAAAGATTCTTTTTTCGACTTGTGGCACACCTTCTAGTGGCTCAAATGAAGTTTCAAGCAGTAAGGGATGATTTGGGTAGAGTTCCCATAAAATCGCCATGAATGCTTTTGACTGGAACATTAATGTATATGCAGGATTCAAGAAAATTGCTTTTTGATTTTCCATAATCTGTGTCATCAACATGGCTAAGTCAGCCTCTTCAATGGCAATATCTTCCCATGGCAAGAGTTTAAACCAATACTCATAGTTCTCTTCTTTGTAGAAAACACCCTCTTCACCGTCAAACTCAACTTCATCGGCATAGGCAAACTCTGTCACGTATCCAGCTTCATTGGCAATGCTTTGCAAAAGTTTTACGGTGTTCTCTTCTTCGATGTTACCTTTTACAGAAGAGAAGAGAATTTTCCAGCCCTCATAACGCTCCTCAAATGAAGATACATCCTCTTCCATGGTAATCAGCCGTTTAAAATTATCAACTAAGGCTTCATGTAAATTATTGAACTGATGAGACTCTTCCATACCATTAAGCTTAAGCGTTGCCCATTGAACGATTGATGTTTCAAAAAGTGCTGTTGGTGTGTCGGCGTTAAATTCAATGAGTTTTATGGGTTTACCATCTAGCCCACCTGCAAAATCAAAACGACCGTACAAGTGCCAATGAACATCATTGTCCCATGACATCTTTACAGCATCAATCAAATTAAAAGGAATGCCTAATTCGTGAAAAAGTTCATTTTCAATCACATATTCACCAGCCTCTACAAACATATCGTAAAGCTCATTGGCAGCTTCGTAGTAAGCATCTGCCTCTTCAGAATCGACCTCTACAATTTCATTGGCAATGTAAGGGGTTGAGTCATCATCGGTATGCCAAATGAAACCAATGCTTTCTAAGTACTTGTCATCAGGAACTTTAATAGATCTAAGGTTCATGACTTAACCACCAAAACTTGAAGAACGAGAAGATGCTTTTTTATTGTTACTAAAGAAACCAGATTTTTTAGAAGAAGATGCTCTTGACTTAGATGCTGCTGCATTCTTTTTAAATGAGTTTTGAGACCTAGAGTAAGTGCTTGGAGACTTATAAGAAGTTCTTCTATTTTGTTGATAATTTTGGTTGTTCATAAGCTTGTTCATAAGCATTGCTCCAACCATACCAGCAGCCATTGATGCCATGAGTGTTCCAGCTAGTCCCATCCCACCAGACTCTCTTACCTCATCAGGGTTTTGAGTCAATTTTGACGTTCCAGCTTCAACTCTAGCCTCCTCTTCTTTAACCAACTTATCAATCTCTTCTTGAGTAAGAATACGTTCAACACCATCTTCTTTTAAAATAACACGTGTTGTGGCACTTGGAAATTCATCAATAATCTTGTAAGAGCCATCAGCTTGTTTTTCAATGGTAACTGAAGCACCTTTTTTCTCAATGCTCTGTTCTTGTTGCTCTGGAGAGTTCATATCTCCACCAGCATCACCACAACCTTGAACACCAAGCAGTGCTACAACAGAAAGTCCACCTACCATTGCATAGTCTGAAACTTTATTAATATGTCTATTCATCTTTATCTCCTTGATGTTTGTGAAATATTTTCATTCACATTGTGAATAAAATATATTTTTTAGTAAAATTATTTAAATTTACTATAATTTTGTTCACACTTTATTCACAGTGTGAACAAAACTTATATATTGCTTAATTTATAACTTTAAAAAATATTTTGTGTTTTTTACTATTAGAGCGCTTCAGTTGCCACTCTTGCTACTCTAGCTGAAAATGCTGCCTTATCTTTAGGCTCTAACCCTTCAGACAACTTAGCCGAATCAAATAAAATCCACGCCATGTCAGCAAAGATATCATCTTTTTCAAGCTTATCTAATTTTTTAATCATATCATGATCAGGGTTTAACTCTAAGTACAGTGGTGTCTCTGGCATGGTTTTACCCATTTGTGCAAACATCTCTTCCATTCCTGCTAATGGGCTAGAGTTGTCTTTTACCACACATGAAGGACTGCTTGTTAATCGACTTGAAATTCTTACATCTTTTACTGTTTCACCAAGAACTTCTTTAATCTTTTCGGTTAATCCTTTAAACTCTTTAGAAATTTCTTCTTTCTCTTCTTCAGTTTTAGAATCAGGTGCATCAATGGCTGTAATATCTTTAAGTTCCCACTCTTTGTACTCTCCAATCATTGGAGTTACAATGGTATCTTCATTTTTATTGTCCATTAGAAGAACTTCAATATTTGCTTTGTTATAAGCTTCAAGAAGTGGAGAGTTTCTAAGTACTTGTTCACTCTCACCAACAATATAGTAAATCTCTTTTTTCTCAGAATCAGCACGTGAAATATAATCAGCAAAGGTAACCATGCCCTCTTGTGTTGACGACTTATACTTAACAATATCAAGTAACAAGTCTTTGTTAATATAATCGGTGTAAATTCCCTCTTTAATAAGGTTATTATATTGAGCTGTAAAAATATCAGCTTCTTCACCTTTTAGCTTTTTAATCGCTTGTAAAATCTTCTTTGTTGAACTTTGTTTAATGTTTGCTAAAATTCTATTGTCTTGAAGAATTTCACGGCTTACATTAAGTGGTAAATCTTCTGAGTCAATAATACCATGTACAAAACGTAAGTATGTTGGTAAAAGTTCTTTGTCATCATCAGTAATAAATACACGCTTAACATAAAGTTTAATATGACTTGAATAGTCAGCTCGGTTCATGTCCATTGGAGCTATTTTGGGAATGTAAAAAAGTGTTGTAAACTCCTGAGCTCCCTCTACTTTGTTATGCAAATACTTTAAAGGCTCATCATCAGAGTGTGAAAGCCCTTTGTAAAACTCTAAATAGTCCTCTTTTTTAAGTTCAGATTTTGGTATAGCCCACAATGCAGTTGCAGCATTTACTTGTTCTGATTTTCTTACTTTTTTAGTAACAGCATCATCACCCTCACCTGTTGTTTCATCCTCTTTAAAGTGCATCATAATTGGATAAGCAATATGATTAGAGTATTTTTTAACTACTGATTCTACTCGATGCTTTTGTAAAAACTCTTTTTCATCCTCTTTAAGCTTAATGTAAATGACTGTACCATGAGACTCTTTGGTTACAGGAGTAATCTCAAATTCACCTGTTCCATCGGTTGCAAACTTATAAGCTTGGTCTTCACCAGCTTTTTTGGTAATTACTTCTACATTATCAGAAACCATAAACACAGAATAAAAACCAACCCCAAATTGACCAATAAGGTTAGAGTCTTTCTTAGCATCTCCCGTTAAACTTTCAACAAATGCCTTCGTTCCAGACTTAGCAATTGTTCCAAGGTTATTCATGAGGTCTTCTTCATTCATACCAATACCGTTATCGGCAATGGTTAAAGAGTTATCATCTTCATCTAAATTAATATTAATTTGACCAGCCCAATTTTCATCTTTGAACTTATCATCAGTTAATTGCATATGATTAAATTTATCTATTGCATCTGATGAGTTAGATACAAGTTCTCTAATAAATATCTCTTTGTTTGAGTAGAGTGAATGGGTCATTAATTTTAAGAGTTGCCCTATCTCTGTTTGAAACTGATGTTTTGCCATCTTTTTGTTCCTTTTATTAGTGAAATTTATTTTAGTAAATATTTTTGGAATTATAATATATTTTTTGTAAATTTTCAATAGTTTTAGTTGATTTAAACAATAAAGTTGAGTCTCTTTACTTAATAGTTTACTTTAATTATATTAAACTATAATTTTAACTTCATTGTTAAAAAAGGACATACTTAAATGAACATTATCAACTATGGCATAATATTACTCTTTGCCTTACTCACACTTAGCTCAACTTCTTTAGCCAAAGACAACAACATTCGCCCCTACAAAGACAGAGGTATCAAATACTATCCTCACTATGTTAAACGAGGAACAATTAAGTATGGTAAAGCCTCATGGTATGGAAAACCTTTTCATGGTCGATTAACAGCCAATGGAGAACGCTATAACATGTATAGCATGACAGCTGCTCACCGTACTTATGCATTAGGAACAGTCTTAAAGGTAACCAGTTTAAAAAATTGGCGTTCTGTTATTGTTAGAGTTAATGACAGAGGACCATTTTACTCTTCACGAAACATTGACCTCTCTTACGCTGCAGCAAAAAAACTAGGCTTTGTTAAAAAAGGGGTTGAGAGAATTAAAATTGAAGTTTTGTCTTCAAAATCTACAAAAAGCTCTAAAAAAAGAAAAATTATTAGAAATCAAAAAATTCAAATTGCCTCTTTCTTTAATAAAAAGAATGCCAAACTATTTAAAGAAAAACACAAATTAAAAAATGCTACTATTGTTAAACAATATATTAAGCATAAAAAAAAGACAGCCTATAAAATAATTTTAAAATGTACACCATGGGAAGCCAATCAACTTTTAAAATCAAAAAAATTTTTAGGTGCATATAAGGTATAAGATGAAAAACATTTTAATTATAAAACTGGTACTCTCATTGCTTATATCACTCTCAACCCTTGCTTGTGCTAAAGTAAATAACGCACAAATAGGTAAAGGGAGTTGGTATGGTAAAAAGTTTCAAGGACAAAAAACAGCTAGTGGCGAAAGATACAATATGTATGCTTACACAGCTGCCCATAAAACCTTGCCATTTAATACTATGGTAGAGGTAACCAACCTTACAAATAACCGTAAAGTAATTGTTCGTATTAATGACCGAGGGCCTTATGCAAAAGGACGCATTATCGACCTATCTTACATAGCAGCCAAAAAACTAGGCTATGTCAATAAAGGGGTGGTAAAATTAAAAGTTAAAGTAATTAAGAAGTAGTCCATAAAGAAAAATCATAAATTTGACAATAAAGATAATATCATCCTGTTTATTAAAAATTTCACCCCAAAACTAATCTTTTAAATAACTTTACTGTCCAAATACTTAATTTTTTTAAATAGATAATAATATTAATTATAAAAAAATATATATAAATAAAATATATTTTTTTATAATTATATTATATACTTTATGTTAATATGCCCCTATTCAAGTAAAGTTACTTGAATAAGCTTTTTTAGTTGCCTAACAACTATTTAATTTGAAACTAACATAAAAAAAGGAAATTATTATGTTTAAGTATAGAAAGGGACTTTTTATAAGTCTATTAACAGGGTTAACACTTCTTAGCTCTTTCGCAGAAGCTGCTGTGCCAAATGCTCCAGGGAGCTATGTTGGTGTTAGTAAGTTATCAAGTACTTCCGTTCGTGTTTCAACCCAAGACAACTCAAATAATGAAGATGGTTTTTATGCTTCCATATATGACTATGCAACATCAGAGTTAGTTAAAAATAAACTAATTCCTGCCTCTAATACTGATACTGTTTATGCCGATATTACTGGTTTAGTATGTGATAAACTCTATTCAGCTAAGGTTCTTGCTTTTAATGCTGATGGGAATTCGTCAACTAGTGATACACAACACTTTAATATTCATAGTACATTTTCAACACCATGTTCTGATGAACCAGCTATGGATATACCAGCTGCTCCTGGGCCATATATAGGTGTAACCCCCATTGATAAAACTTCAGTACGAATAAACTTCTTAGACAATGCTGATAATGAAGATGGATTTTTACTATTTGATGAAAGTGGAGATATTAATGTAACGATTCCTGAGAATAATGCTACAGCTCCAAGTGACACTTACGTAACATTAACGGGTCTAACATGTGATAGAACATATGTTATTAAAGCTTTAGCCTTTAATACTGTTGGTAACTCTGCAATGAGTGATGCACGAGACTTTAATATTCATACTACTTTTGAAATGCCTTGTGATCCAATATCTCCTGATTTAATAAAAGTTACAATACCTTTTGATAAAGAGAGTATTAGTAAAGTTATATGTGCAACTATCCCTGATAGTACTGAAGTTTTTCAGAAAGTAGATATTATGTTTTTAATTGATGTTTCAGGTAGTTATGGAGATGATTTAGCTGTATTTAGAGCAAGAGCCAATGAAATTATATCGGCATTTGAAGAGGCAGGTCAAGATGTACAAATTTCTGTAGCAAGTTTTAGTGACTTCCCTATATCTCCATATGGTGGAGCAGTAGATTATGCATTCAGATTAGATCAACCTCTTACTGATGATTTTTCCTTGGTAACAACTGCAATTAACAATTTAGATCTTTTATATGGTCGTGATGGTCCTGAAAGCCAATTAGAAGCACTTTTTCAGGGAGGAGAAGCTGCTACAGGTTGGAGAGAGGGTGCTTTACCAATTATCTTTTTAGCTACAGATGCTGGTTTTCATAATTCAGATGATGAACCAGATTATCCTGGACATGGGTTAACAGAAACAGTTGATAGTTTAGTAAGTAAAGGTATTAAAGTTTTCGGACTTCAATCTGGAGGAAGTATCGCTGATGTTATCGAAATTGCAGACTTGACCGATGGAAGTGTTTTCAATTTATCTGCTGATAGTTCTGAGATTGTAGCAGCTATTGAGTCAGCAATTGCAGGAACAAGTACAGACATTTCAGTAATATTAGAAGCTATCGGTGATGATGGTAGCGTTGTCGAAAGTATTACTCCTAATATAGAAGGAGCAGTTGCAGGGGATTCTATAGATAATGTTAATGCAGGTGATGAAGTTTGTTTTAATGTTGTATTTACTCGTGGAATATATACTTCGGATACTGAAGTAAGAATAGTTAACTTTCAACTTAGAATTGTAGCTGAAGGTGTTGCTACCGTTAAAGAGTTCCCTATAGAAGTAGAACTTTTTCCAAAAGATCCCATAAAAGAGGCATACTAATACTAAACTATTTTAGCTCTTCAAAATTGAGCTTAATCTCTTATAATAAAACTTCGTTCATAAAGTATGTAACTTATGACGAAGTTCTTACTTAAGTTTTATTAATGAGCAATTACTTTTGTATCAATAATCTCTAACTCTTTGATTTTAGAGTTCTCTATTCGTTTCCCACGCCAATAGTATCCACCAATAACTCCACCTGCAGCTGTCATTGTCAAAAGTCCTACTGTAATAAGTTGAGCAAAAATAAATAATGCACCAACACCTAAAGCACCTGCAAAAGCAGCACCTACTTTAAAGTTTGCTTTAGCATGAGTCACTTTAGCTTCACGTGTAATCTCCTTTTGGGCCTCTTTAACAACTTCTATTTTTGCTTTTTCAGCTTTTACTTTAAAAGCTTCTCTCTCTTTTGCGAACTTATTACTCATTTTATATTCAGAATCTTTACGCAAAGAACTAGAGAGAGAAGAGAACCAAAAAGCGACTAACAGTGCCATAAAAAAAAGAGGTAAAATCAAACGTAACAATCCTGTTGTATTATCTAACTCTATAGGTGATATATATATAAGTACAGCTGTTATAAATTGAACTAAAATAATACCTAGTAAAAATTTTAAAACTTGCATAATCTATCCTTTGTGTTATTTTATAAAATCAGACAATAGTGCCAATGCCTTTCTATCTGCCCCACTTAAAGCTAAACGGTCAATTTCATTCATCGTAAAATACTTTTCTTGCTCTTTATTTTCTACCAATACAACAGAGGCGTCTAAAGTAAAGTGTGTATAGTGCTGTTTAATTTTACCCAAAAGACTCATCTGTGGCTTTAATGCAAAATTTTCTTCTTGTTTAAATCCCCATAAACCAGAAAGTAAACGCTCATAGTTTTGACTTAGTGCATAAGCATCATTGTTATGATAAATCACTAAAGTACGTTGTCTAATAGGTTTCTTTTTTTTCTTTTTTTTCTTAGGATACAGAAGTGGATTTTCTTTTCCTTTACATTGTGACTCAAATGGGCAAAGGTGACAAGATGGATTTTTGTGTGTACAAATAGCTGAACCAATGTCCATCATTGTTTGATTATAGATATAGGCATTCTCTTTATCATAAAGCCTATAAGCTAACTCCCATAACTTTTTATCACTACAAGATATTACAGCAAAAAAACGATACAAAATACGTTTTACATTCGCATCAAGTATTGGTAAAGGCTCATTAAAAGCAAAACAAGCTACAGCATGAGCCGTGGACTTTCCTATACCTGGAAGCTTCTCTAGTGCCTCTGCATTATTAGGTAAAATACCTTTTGTTTCAACAGCTGTTTTGTGTAAATTTCTAGCACGGGTATAATAGCCCAAACCTTCCCAAGCCTTTAAAACATCATCAACCGGACTCTGAGCCACATCACTTAAAGTAGGAAACTTTTCTAAAAATTGAAAATAAAAACGTTCCAAGACAGTTTTAACTTGCGTCTGTTGTAACATGATTTCTGAAAGATAAATTTCATAAGCACTCTGTGTATTTCTCCACGGTAAAGTAACACGCCCATGTGCTTGATACCAAGTTAAAATATTTTTATGAATAGGAGAGTAGAGATGATTTTGCATTTAACATTGTATCAAAGTTATCATATTTTTCAATTAGCCTTTTAAAGTTAATCTATTAAAATGTATTATATTGTTATAATTCACAAAAGGTTAAAAGAGGAATACAATGTTAAAAATAAAGAAGTTTTCATGGAAATAGTAAAACCACTTAAAGGTCCAGATGAAGAGGAAGTAGAAGAGAGTTTTAATTTTGACTTTGAAGAACATTTTTTAGAAGAGAGTGAAGAGGAGCGTAAACGATCTAAAGGATTCTTATTTACAACAATAGGTTTAATTACTGTTAGCATTCTTGGGTACATAGGATTTAAGTCACTTCAACCATCTAATACTTCTACCGTACCTGTAACGCTACTTACCGACAATAATCAAAGTAAACCAACTATCAAAAAAGAGACAATAGCAAAAACTCCAAAAGAACAACCCGTAGGAAAAGAGGTCATAACAAAACCTAAAGAAGTTATAAAGAAACCTCAAATTCCTATTGTCTCGGTAAAAGAAGAGATTACAAAAGTTGTACGTTACACAGAAGAGTTAGCACTGGAGCATGTTGCTAAACTTGAACCAAAAATCATTAAACCAAAAATTCAAAAAAAGAGCGTTATTCAAACCATTACTGAAATCAAAAGCACTCCTCCCTTATTAAAAGAAGAAAAAATTGTTACAAAAACTATTAAAAAGAAAGTAAAAAAAGTATCTCCAAAAGCTAAAACCATAAGAAAAAAACCAAGAATAGCCATTGTAAAAAAAGGTGATACACTTGCTTTACTTTCTGAAAAGTTTTATGGTAATCCTATGGAGTTTAAAAGAATTATACGTGCCAATAAAAGTATAAAAAGTCATAAAACAAGGCTAAAAGTTGGGCAAAAAGTCATAATTCCTTATTTACCAAAAAATAAAAGACGAAGATACATTACTGTAAAAAAAGGGTATAATTTAGCTTATATCTCAAAAAAGTTTTATGGAACGACAACAAAGATAGATAAGATTGTAGCTGCAAACTACAATATTAAAAATAAAAATACTCCCTTACGCATTGGACAAAAGGTTTATGTTCCCAAATAAAATCATAGGCAAAAAGCCTATGATCTTTTAACGCTTTGATGCTCTTTTACACTCAGATACAAAGTGGATTGCATTTTCAACAGGAACATCAGGAAGAATTCCATGTCCTAAATTAAAGATATGTCTTCCCTCTTTCATCGTCTTAGCAATAGACTCAACACACTCAGTCGTTGCTTCTTTTGAATAAAGTCTACATGGTTCCATATTTCCTTGAAGTACATATTTGTCTCCTAGTTTCTCTTTTGCCATTGCCATTGGTGTTCCCCAATCAACACCAAATACATCAAAGTTACCATATACTAAACCACGTTCAATAAAAGCAGATACCCCTTTAGGGAACATAATAATTGGTGTTTCTGGATATTTAGCTTTTAAATGATCACAAATTTCAACCATATATTTCCATGAGAACTCATCATAAACTCCTGGCTCAATCGCTGCTGCCCACGAATCAAAAATTTGTACAACATCAATTCCAGCTTCAATCTGTTTTTCCATATAAAGCTTAACAACTTCTGTCACTTCTCTTAAAATATTATGTAAGAGTTCAGGATTTGAGTACATCATCTTTTTACATAAGTTGTAAGTTTTTGTTCCTTGTCCTTCAATCATATAAGTCGCTAAAGTCCAAGGTGAACCCGTAAACCCAATAAGTGCAATGTTGTCACCACGTTCATCAAGCTCTGTTCTTAAAAGTTTAATGGTATCGTAAACATAAGTTAATTTACTTGCAGCCTCTTCTCCACCAATAAGTCTGTCTAAATCTTCTTGACCTTTAATTGGATCTGAAAACTTTGGACCTTCACCTTTTACAAAAGACAAATCCATTCCCATCTCATCAGGAATCACCAAAATATCTGAAAATAAAATAGCAGCATCAACACCCACAATATCTAATGGTTGAATAGTAACTTCAGCTGCTTTTTTAGGGTCATGACAAAGAGACAAGAAATCTCCTGCTTCTGCTCTTACTTTCATGTACTCTGGCAAGTATCGACCTGCTTGTCTCATCATCCATACAGGTGTGTATGGTGTCTCTTTTCCTAAACATGCGTCTACAAATATTTTACTCATTAATGTTTCCCTACCTTACTTAAAAAACTTAAACCAATAGCCAATACCATAATAGAGAATGCGAAATAGAGCATCTCTATTGGAGTACTAAAGTTTGTATGCAAAACTCTTTGAAAAAAGTTTACTACTAACACCATAACAATAACTTTCGCTATTTTATCTTTAAGTTGATCTAAATCATGAATTGCCAAAAGTTTTGAACCATTAATACCTTTTGCTTGATCAATATTAGAGATAAAAAGCTCATATAATCCAAAGGAAAAGATAAACATAACCACAGCAATAAGATACAAATCAACAGCGCCTATAATACCTGCAACAATATCTTCATGAAACTTTTCAGGATGTGCATGAGTAATAATTGTATCATAAGTATACATAGCTACATTCCAAATATCCATAGAGGCTATAACAAAAAGAATAATTGCTCCCAACAATCCAAATATCACTGCTAAAAGCACTATAAACCTACTATTCCAAATAGCACCTTCAAACAGTGTCTCAATAAGACTACTATTTTTTCTATCATGCTCTTCTCTTGCTCTTATCTCTTCTTCTGTTGCCATTTTACCTATTCTCCAATTTTATCCATTTTTGTGCAATTCTAACTGCATTGGTTGCAGCCCCTACTCTCACTTGGTCAGCAACACCCCAAATATGTAAAATATTTGCTGATGAAATATCTTTTCTAATTCGTCCTACATAAGTCTCATCAGTATCTGTTGCAATCATTGGCATTGGGTATTTATTATTTTCAATGTCATCAATAACCGTTACATTTTCAAATTCACTCAATACCTTTCTTGCTTCATCTACGCAAACATCCACATCATCTTCAAAAGTAATGGTAATGGCTTCAGAATGAGAACGAAGCACAGGTACACGAACACAAGTCGCTGATACAGCAAATGCTGTATGCATAATCTTTCCTGTCTCATTTACCATTTTCATCTCTTCTTTTGTATATCCATTCGCTTGAGGTACATCAATATGAGGAATAACATTCAAAGCAATTTGATGTGCAAAAGCTTCTACTTTTGTTGCATCGAGTTTAAAAGCAAAAAAATCTTGCATTTGTTGCACTAACTCTTCCATTCCAGCTTTTCCAGCACCTGACACTGCTTGATAGGTTGAAACATCGACTCTTTTAATACCATATAAATCATGAAGAGGCTTAAGAAGTTGAACCATTTGAATAGTAGAACAGTTAGGATTAGCAATAATCCCTGTCTCTTCCCAAAGTTCAATATCTTCGGGGTTCACTTCTGGTACAACCAATGGTACATTATCAATCATTCTAAAATGAGATGTATTATCAATAACCACAGCTCCAGATTCTACTGCATACTTGGCATACTTGGCAGAAATACTACCACCAGCAGAAAAGAAAGCAATATCAATATTACGTCCAACAAATACCTCTTCTGTTAACTCTTCAATTCGATACTCTTCGCCTTGACACTCAATCACCTTACCAGCAGAATTAGCAGATGCCAATGGTAATAAATCAGCCATAGGGAATTTAACCTCTTCTAAAACCCTAAATAGCTCTTCCCCAACAGCACCACTTGCTCCTACAATAGCTACATTATACTGTTTCACATTTGTCCTTTTTAATTAAATTATTTCATTAAGATATAATCAAATATTTTAATTTTTATTGTTTGATGTTATTCTAACGAAATGGCTGTGAGTCTATGCTTTGAAAGTTTTGTTTTTCAAGTTTTAAAAGAGAAGTGGCTTTTTTAGTAGCGTGAGTCTAACGACCCACATAACTAATACTTAAAGAAATTTTAAAATTATCCACATTGATAAGCATTATCAATTCCTGCAACCTTAATTGGCTTTAAGTCATCTTCACATAAATAATTTGAAGTAGGTAAGTCTTCTGAGTTTAACACAGGAACAAGTAGGTTTTTTTGCATCTCTTCAAAGTCATACTCTGCAACTTCATTTTCACTCATAACATATTTTGTAAATACAATGGTCTCAATATTATCAAGAAGTACAGTTTTATACGATTCAGTAACAATTGGTTTTTTAACAACAATTTCTTCTTTTACTTTAGTCTCTTTTTTATTAGGTCCTAAATCTGAAATATCAACAATACAAAAACCATTACCACATTTCATTGCACTTCCTGCCGATAAATTAAGTGATAATAGTGAGATAGATAATAAAGTTGTGGTTAAAAATTTCTTGTTCATGTGCTTTCTCCTTAAGATTAGTTATTTTCTATAATTATTATGACGTATATTAAAAAATATTACAATGTTATTTTAACAAAATCCTAAAAAGTGAGCAAAAAAATTACTTATTTATTGATAATTACTTTCACTAGCAATAATTATTAACATAAGTAAAAAATAATTGTCTTTTATATGTTGAAAAATATTTTTTAAACGTAAAATGTATGTAAAAAAGTCATAATTTAAAGAAATAATAA
>JALWLW010000081.1 GCA_027081065.1 Campylobacteraceae bacterium | reverse complement strand
GGTCCTGTAGTAATCTCTACACCATCGGTATGACCAAACTCTGGGTGACCAGGAGTTTTAGAGTCGAGTTGTCTAAACTGTTTTAAGTCTTCTAAAGTTACATCATATCCCCAAAGATGAAGAAGTGCATAGATAAGAGAAGAGCCATGCCCACCTGAGAAGACCAAACGGTCACGATTTAACCATTTTGGGTTTTTAGGGTTATGGTTAAGATGTTCACTAAGCACCACTGCGATATCTGCCAACCCCATTGGAGCCCCAGGGTGTCCTGAGTTTGCCGATTGTACCATATCTGCTGCTAAAAAACGGATGGTATTTGCCATCTTTTTACGCATCATATTCTGTTCTGTCATTGCCATTTTTTATTCCTTATAAATATATCAAATGTTCGATAAAGTCAAACCTACAAGTAGATTCCAATTTATCGAACTCATATGCCCTTAACGGTGTCGATAGAGGTACGTTTGAAGAATATCTTTTAAACCCTTTTGAAGTACCCCATCAAAAGTAGTAAACTGTTGCTCTACTTTTTTAGCTAATTTTTCAGCCTCTTCAATAGCTTTCTCAAGCCCCATCAGATTAACAAAAGAGTTTTTATCTCCATCATTCCCTGTTGTCTTACCTGCCTCTTCATCACTCTGTGTCTCATCAATAATGTCATCTTGAATCTGAAAAAGTAACCCAAGGTCAATTCCAAAGGCATAGAGTGCCTCTTGCTTACTCTTCTCTAACCCAACAATAACAGCACCCATCAACAATGATGTTGCAATCAATTTAGCTGTTTTATTGATATGTAAAACTTTTATCTGCTCTAAACTTAAGGGTGTGTTTTCAAAATACAGGTCAATTGATTGACCTAAAACCATACCATATGTCCCACCATCTCGTGCTAAAAGCTCTACAAGCTTAATCCGAATATCATCCCGTAAAGGAGCTTTAGCAATCTGATAAAATGCTTCTGTGTTCAGAGCATCTCCTGACAAAATAGCTGTAGCTTCATCGTAAGTAATATGTAAAGTCTCAAAACCACGACGTAAAGGCGAGTTGTCCATAGCGGGTAAATCATCATGTATAAGTGAGTATGTATGCAGAAACTCCAATGCTAAAGCAGGTGCTAATGCTCCTTCAAAAAGAAGTGGTTCATAAGCTTCTACTACAGAGAGTAGCAACATAGGTCGTAGACGTTTTCCTCCTGCGAGTAGCATCGCTGAGAGTGCTTTGTTATAGTGAGGGTGAAAAGTCTCTACATTGGGTAAATTTGCTTCTAAATAAGCTTCAAATCGTTGCATTAATAATTCTTAAATTTTTTAGTAGTATTATAGCTAAAGATGTTATAAACTATAATGTTAATTTTAATGAAGTAGTAATTTTTTAGAAATTTTAAAGAGATAATAGAGGTAGAGAGTCTACCTCCAAAAAAACAGATTAAACTGCTGTTACGTTTTCAGCTTGTGGACCTTTTTGACCTTCACCGATTTCAAAAGTTACAGCTTGACCATCTGCAAGAGAGACTCTACCACCACTTGGGTTGTTTACTTGTCTGAAATGTACAAACACATCATCTCCTCCACTTGCTTGTTCAATAAATCCATAACCTTTTTCGTCGTTAAACCATTTAACAGTTCCATTAACTAATTCTGCCATTGTCGTACCTTTTGTAAATATATAACTTCTATACAAAAATAGAAAGTCGAATCCAAATAGAGAAGAAATATATTCCACACTCATCTTTCATCTGTAACCATTATATCTGTTTATATTAAAAATTTAGCCTTTTTTATCTATAAATTTAAAAATATGGTAATCTACTATACTCTAAGGTTATTGTTGTTTCTCTAACTCTTTTTTGTTGACATGCATAGAGTGAGCTGCTGCAACTAAAATAAATGTTACCCCTATGCTTCCCACAATAATTTCATTAATATGTGTAAAAATCTTTACTATCATCACCATTGCCAAGGCAAAAATAGCATAATTGGCTCCATGTTCCAAATAACGATACTCCGCTAGAGTTTTCTGTTTTAACATATAGAGTGTCAATGAACGAACAAACATTGCACCGATACCTAAACCTATCATAATAACAAAAATATCAGAACTTAATGCAAAAGCACCAATAACCCCATCAAAACTAAATGAAGCATCAAGAACTTCTAAGTAGAGAAATCCCATTATTCCATTTCGTACACCATTTACACCTAAAATATTGTCCAATGAAGCAATAATGGTATAGAGCAAGACTCCTAAAAAGTATGGTATAATTATCCCATACTCTTTAGTTGCTAAAATCAGTACAATCCCAACTACAGATGCAATAATAAACTCTATCTTTGGAATTTTTCCTAGTTTATTAAGAAGCTTACTCTTCTCTAACATATCAAACCATATTTCATCTCGTTCTGCATCAAAGAGAAAATGTAAAAATACCATTAATAAAAATGAACCACCGAAAGCATAAATAAGCTTTTCCACTGAAGACAAAGTAGCTTTATATCTCTCTGGGTCATTCAATGCTATGTAAAAAGTCTCCAATAATCCCATATGACTAGCAAGTGCAACAATAATTACAGGAAAAAGAAATCGCATACCAAACACTGCCACAGGAATACCAAAAGAAATAAAACGCTGTTGCCATTTTGGCTCCATGCTCTCTAAAACTTTTGCATTGACTACTGCATTATCAAAGGAGAGTGAAATCTCCAATATAGCTAATAGAGCAACCACATAAAGTGTCTCAATATTCCCTATATAAAATGCCAACACCAAACCGACTACTGTAAACACAATAGAACTTCTAAAATCTTTCAAGACCATCTCCTCAGTTATGTAAAATTATAGCCGAAAGTTTAATAGAAGCAAAAAAGTTTTTCAATAAAATTTTTTAAAACTTTTCCAAACTTTTTTCTCTACTCTCCATTTCCCTATTTTTAGGGTTTTATAATAGTTAAAAAATATAAAAAATATTTTATAATTAATTTTTATCTTGTATAATTGTTCTAAAAACTTTTTCAACTTACAAAAAGGGTTACAATGAATGCTTTCTCTCAAAAGCTAAAAATGATTTATATTCAACTTGCTAATGAAAATATGAATGATTTTACAGAAATGCTTATTGACTATAGTAAATATAACAAAAACAAATTCACTATGCATTCTGATAGAGAAAGTAAAGAGCAATTCTTCTCTAATAGAAAAACTGTACTAAGACGTTGGTTAAATAAAGGAACTACCTGTACACCTGACTTTAAAAAGAGTTTTTCTAACTACAAGCTCTCAAAGCTACATCTAAAAGGTACTCCCCTTTTTAAATTATCAGATTTCATAGAAGAGGATAACTTAGAATATTTTGACCAACAGATTGAAAAGTATTTAAAATATCAACGACGTGTTCAGGTCAAAGTTGATTACAAATATATCTACAGTTTTTCTACTCTTACCCAAACCATTAGTTACTATGAGATTCTTGAATGGGAAAAAGATTCTCAAGGAGAAACTACTCTTTTATTAGAAAAAAACAATCAACACTTTAGAGCAAAATTTCAACGCTTAGATAACAATCTCGTTATAACCCTGCAAAAAGAGGATAACCAACTCTATATGCTTTTTCATGACAATCAAGATAGTAGTTCAACCTATATTACAGGGATGAGTATGGGCTATTTATCCAGTGACAACAAAGTCCCTATGTCAAAAAAAGTTATCTTTTCAAAGGAACTTCTAAAAAATAGTGAGCTTGAGTTTATGTTAAATGAAACAGAAACCCTCTT
>JALWLW010000080.1 GCA_027081065.1 Campylobacteraceae bacterium | reverse complement strand
TAAGAACAAATATCTTAAATGATAGTTTGCTTTTAACTTTCTTAGAGGTGGGCTTAGAGGGAGGGTTATACCCAGCTCCATTCCGAACCTGGAAGTCAAGCCTCCCATCGCCGATAATACTTATCCTGTCTGGATTGGGAATGTAGGTCGCTGCCTCTTTGATTTTTCTTTCCTATTCTCTCTTATCTTATTTTAAGTTTATCACACTTAAATCACGAATTTTTGCTATAATTCATGTAGAGTTTTATGTAACTCATATTATTAATATAAGGAAATTTAATGAAAAAAATTTTATTTTTTATGACTATCTCTCTTTCTCTTCTTTCTGCACTTAATGTCCAAAAAGCATCTAAAGATGAGTTAATGTGTATTAAAGGTATTGGTGAAAAGAAAGCAAATGCAGTGATTAAATATCGAAAATCTCACAAATTAAAATCAGCCGAAGATTTATTAGATATTAAAGGTTTTGGAAAATCACTTGTTCGGAATGTTCAAAAAGATATTAAATCAGTTGCATGTGGTGGTAAAAAATCTCCAAAAAAGAAAGTAGTTAAAAAGAAAGTAAGTAAGAAAAAAGTAGAGAAGAAAGGTTCTACCAAATAATTGAAAATAAATTCCCAAATCAATTGGGAGTTTAATATATTTAAATTTTTACTGCTTGTAAAAAATCTTCTGCAATAATATTAGGGTCTTCAAGTCCTACTGAAACTCGAATAAGTCCATCAGTTATGCCCAAATACATTTGTGTATCTTTATCAAAATCTCTATAGATAGTACTTGCCATGTGTAAGGCTAAAGTACGATTATCTCCTATATTGGCTGTTTGGGTAACCAATTTTAAATTATTGAGTAGAGTAAATGCTATTTCTTTATTACCACATTCTAACGTTATAATCGGTCCAGTAGCTTGATTAAAAAGAGTATGGAACCGTTCATTATAAGGGTTGGATTTTAATGATGGATGTGACACTTTGATATGAGCTGGAAGTTTTTCTTCTAATATACTTACTAATTTAGGGATAGAGTCATTTACTCTTTGAATACGTAAAGCTAAGGTTTCAAGTCCTAACATAGTTAGAAATGAACTGTGGGCATTGGCTGACATTCCTATATCTCTCATGGCACGTTTTTTAGCAATGGTTATCATTGCTTTTTTTTTCATTTTATTTAGTATAGGGTGAAGTTGTGTATATTTTTCATGATGTAGTTTATCATTTTGCTCTTTAATCGCTCTAAATATAGCTACTCCACCCAATGCAGCTGAATGTCCAGACATGGCCTTGGTAGTTGAGTGTATAACGATATCAGCACCCATTTCTAATGGTCTAAGTGTTAAAGGGGTAACGGTGTTGTCGACAACTAAAAGTGTTTCATATTGATTACAAAGCTCAATGATTTTGGGTAAGTCTGGTAGTTCAAGGCTTGGGTTTCCTACGGTTTCAATTAGTACCATATGAATGCCCTTTTTTAAAGTAGCTTCAATTTTTTCAAAATCTTCAATGCCACAAAAAGAACTTGTGATACCAAAGCGTTTCATGGTTTCATTCATTAGGGTATACGTTCCTCCAAAAAAGCCACCAATACACAGTACTTCATCTTCAGCTTTTAAGTAGGCTGTCATGACCATAGCTAAAGCACCCATTCCTGATGATGTTGCAATAGCTCCTAGACCACTTTCCATTTTAGCCACAATATTTTCTAGTTTTGCTGTTGTTGGATTTCCTACTCTTGCATAGAGGGGATTGGCAACTTCACCTTTAAAGATGTTTTCTGCCTCTTGGGCATTTTCATAGCCAAAAGCTGCAGAAGAAGTAATTGTTGGTGCAATAGCACGAACTTTTGAACCTACATTTTGTACGAGTAGGGTATTAAAGTAGTTGAAGTCTTTCATGTTAAATAGTTATCCTTTATATTAATGATGTATTAAATAGTAAAATTAAAGCTTTTAGTTGCTTGTTCATGATATGTTTGTAATTCACTCAATGGAGTGTCAAAAACATGCATAAGTGCTTTTTGTTTTTCTTCCCAAAAAAGTTTAAGGGTAGGGTTGTTAGTTTGAGAAATATCTTCAAATGCATTTGTTTCTAAGGTTGAGATAATATCTTTAAGAGAGATTTCATATAGTTTTTTATTTAAAGTATACCCTCCATTAGCCCCTTTGGTACTTTGTAAAATATGAGCTTTTTTAAGTTCTAATAGTATTTGACCTAAAAATTTTTCAGGTGCATTAGACCTACTGGCTAAGGCTTTAATATTAAGACGTTGGTTCTCTTCTAGAAGTCCCAATTGGTGTATTGCAGCGAGTGCATAAATTGTTTTACTTGAGATGCCTATCATTTTATTTCTTTAAACGTACATATTGAAGTAAGTGATAAATTTTACATCCTACACAGTAATTAAAGGTTGCTTCTAAAAATGCACAAAGAACCAATATACTAACTAAAAGAGAAGCAATAAGATTAAAATTAAATAGATAAAACAAGGTAAATAGGGCTATAATAATGAGACCTACATAGAGTGCAAAGCGTTTTGGTGCTTCATCACATAATTCTACTTGTATTTTAAAATATTTAATAATTAATTGGGCAATATAGGACAAAATACTGAGCTGTTTTAAATTTAAAATACGAACAGAAAAATCAAAAAGTAAAATAAGTGCAAAGATAAGTTCTTGAGTAAAAATTAATAATAATGCAATGCTAATAACTTGTACTGAAATAATACGGACAAAATTAGCATCTACACGATTAAATGATATAGGACATGTTTGAGTCACAATAGAACCTTTATTTCTAAATATAATTGGTATAGTACTGGTATTTAGAAATAAAGTCAAGTAAATCTATGGATTTACTTATTTATATAGATTTAATGAAGCGTTTAACTCTTTTAATAGCCTATCATCTTTAAAATTAATAAAACAAACTTTTTTAGTGATATCACGTAGGGTAGATATCTCTTTTTTAATAGATAATCTTAGGGTTTCTTTAATGCTTTTGTTTTGTAGTAAATCGACAGAGAAGAGTAAGTCATCACTAAGATAAAAGTAGAGTTTATTTTCATCTCGTATAATATTTAAGTTCTCTTTTCTATTTTGATTATTAATTTTTGTATAATAAAGTAGAGTAGCTCCTATTAATAATGTTAATCCATAAATGAGTAGTGACCCTGCCAGTATATACGATAGTATCAAACCTAAAATAATGATAGAGAGTATAATTAATAGTTTATTTTTCATGCTAAATCCTTTGTAAATGAATACTCAACAATAGCTTTGGATTGTGGAATAATTGAGTAAATCTATAGGATGAGAAGTATTAAGTTCTTGGTCTTCGCGTGAGAAAGTAACAACTATATTTATAATTAAAATTTACTTTTCTTCATAATGTAACTTAATACCTTTAGAAGTCATAAAAAATCCTAAAATCTGTATTTTCCCTTTATGAACTAAATGGTGATGTTGTTTGCAAAGTGGAATAAGATTATATTTGTGGTTCTTGTCTATCGCCCCTATCATTCCTGAATCATTGGCAAGATGTTGTTCTGAGATATGATGCACTTCTTCGACATTTTTTTCACATAAAGCACATTTAGTGACATAGAGATTTTTGTTATAACGGCTACGTTTTTTATGGGTAAGTACTTTAAGTTCGGAATTTTGACCTAAAAGATTTTTACGAATATCATAGGCATTTTTTAAAAAAGTTTTATCCATATGCAATGACTTGGCAAATTCTAAACCATAAAGTGAGCTTCCCATACCAAGTTGTAGTTGTCGATTATAAATGAGCGTATCATTTTCTTCATCATAGCTAACACCTAAATGCAAAAGAATAAGTGAATCGATTTTTTTTAGAGGTTCAATATTTTTGAGTTGATGTAGGTGGGTGGCAAATATAAAAGTAGAGTCTAGCTCTAAAAGCTTTAAAATCGCTCCAGCAACAATGGCTAAACCTGATTCAGTCTCTGTTCCTTGTGAAATTTCATCTCCCAAAATTAAACTATGTTTAGTTGCTCTGTTGAAAATATTTTTTAGCTCCATCATCTCTACAGCAAAAGTGGAGAGACCCTTATATAGATTATCTTGGGAGACAATTCTTGTAAAAAGTTGCTCATACATACCTAGTTTTAACTCTGTTGCTGGAACAAAGAATCCAGATTGAGCTAAAATGACAGAGAGACCAATACTTTTCATAAGAGAGGATTTCCCTGAAGAGTTTATGCCATAAAGGAGTACACCATTGACTTTTGAACCATCTGAAGCATTAAGCGTAATATGGTTATGTGTTGTAGTAATACCTTCTCCTAAATAGATATCATTAGGAACATAGACTCCTCTTTGTTCATTTGCTTCTATGATAGGATGTCTAAGTCCAATAGCCTCATAGGCATTTGTATCTTTTTGTAATATAGGACGTGAAAGATTCATACTTTTAGTACATTTAACATTTGAGATGGCAACATCTATGTGAGAGACAAATAAAATAAGTTCATCGAGCAGATGTGAAAAACGATTTTCTAAAGCTAAAAGGGTCTGTATGTAACGTTCTTTTACCAAAGAGATTAATTTTACTTGATTGTTTTCAAAATTTTGTGTAACATCTTCAAAAAGTTTAGCATTAATTTTTACAATATTTTTTAAGTGTTTGTAGTGAAAATCTTTAAAAAAATGGTGTTCTCCTTCAATGGTTACAAAAGACTCTTGTAACTCTTTTTCAATCAGCATAAAACGATTTTTTGTAAGGTTGATACTGTAGCCTTCACTCTCTAAATAAGCAATATCAGAATAACCATTTTTTGTATTTGCAACACGTTTATCTTGTTTAAAAAGTGTATCAATATGTTGAGAGACAGTTTTTAGCTTTTTTAGTTCATGATGTTGTTTTTCTAAAATGTTATCAATAGCAGGATAAATTCCATCTTTAAAAATATTATCATTTATTTGGTCTATTCTAAATTTTGCACAAACATCCAAGTTAAATGTTTGTTCAAGATACGATTTAAACTCTTTAACTTCTGTAATTAAATTATCTTCAATTATGACATTGTCTAGTTGAGCCTCTACTAGTAAGTTGATAATAGCTGAGAGTGACATCATAATATAAGTTAATTCTACAGGGTGTAATTTTTGTAGTTTTATACGTCGTGTAATACGTTCTAAGTCATAAATATTTTTTAGATAAGTTTCATATTGTTCAGAACGTTCCATTAATTTCTCACTCAAGTCATAACGTGCCTCTAAAAGTTCTTTATCAATAATAGGAGAAAGAAGACGTTCACGTAAAAGCCTTTTTCCAAAAGCTGTTGAAGTTTTATCAATAAGTTGTAAGAGTGTGATTTCAGACTTATTACGTGAGATTACACCTAATTGTTCAAGTGCATTATTACCAAGATAGAGATAACGCTTTTCACCTAAAAAATGGGGACGATTCATCTTTTCAATAATAGCTTCATCATGTTCAATGATAAATTCAATTAAAATTGCTAAAGATTCACTTGTATAAGGATAACGTTCAAGGTCAAGGTATTCAATAGGTGAGAGGAAAGAGTTTATTTGATAAACGCGTTTAAACAACTCATTTTGATAGCCAATTTTACAGCCTTTATCATTATAAGAAGAGGAAAATTGTTCGAGTTCCAAATAAGAGTGTAGCCACTCTTTATTAATCTCTTTATTTTGGAGCGTAATAATAACTTCAGCTGTATTATAAGTTTGTAAAAGATTAAATACTTCATCCAAGGCATAGGTTTTATCATCTCGGTTAGAATGCATTTCATTAACAATGGTTTTCCCAGTGGTAATATCAATCGCAGCATAACCAGCTGAAAAAATACCTTGATTTTCATCGATAATAAGAGAGACTAGATTAGTCTCTACTGCTTCAGTTTGATACTCAAAGTTTGTTCCAGGTGAAATAATATTGGAGACATATCTTTGAACATTGGGCATGACTCCTTTTTGTTTGACCATGACGATAGTATATTTTTGAGTATTAATTAAACGTGATAAATAGCGTTCAATAGAGACAGTAGGAACACCAGCTAATAGAGGATTTTTCACAGAGTTTTCAATAATAGCTTTATTTTTACGAGTGAGTTGGATATTGAGTAATTCAGCTATCTCTTTTGCTTTACCTATTTTTAGTTTATCATTATTGACTTCATAAACTTCAAAAAATGTTCCTATCTCCATAAAAACAAGGGTATTTTGACCATATTTAGATTCAAAGTATTCTTGAAGTTCAAAATAGATTTCAGTGAGAAGTTTACCTTTAGAAGCGAGAATTTTTGCAGAGATTTCCAAGTTGTAAAGCCTAATAAGTTTTAATAAATTATTTTATCTGTTTAGGCTTTATAGTATGGTTATTTTTTGTTTATCTCGTTCGACGTTTTTGGTATTTATCATAATTATAAATATCATTATGGAATTCTATTTGACCCTTTTTATTTACTGTTACAGTTAAATAGATTAAGTGAATCCTTAATTGATTATTTACTTTTAAAAATTTTTTTCGTTTTCCTTTAAGGACTTTTTTTGCTTTTCTAATATTTATTTTAGGATTAAATGTTGCAATGGTTTCTAAAAGACTTCTTGGTTGAGAAAGACGAATGCACCCATGTGAAAATGCTCTAACCCTTTTTTTAAAAAGATGTCTAGTTGGCGTATCATGTAAATAGACCGAAAATCTATTTGGAAATTTAAATTTTATTTTTCCTAAAGCATTTTTGGGTCCAGGTGGTTGCATTAGTCGATATGGAAATTTTTCGCGTCCATAAAGATAGTCTTCCCAATAAAGCCATGAAGTATCAATACGTTCTGAATTTTCATCCCATGTTCGGTGTGCCTCTAAGCCTTGTTTCCGTAAATAATTTGGATTCTTAACCATTGCTGGGACAATCTCTCTTCTCACAATACCTTCTGGTACTTTCCAGTAAGGGTTTAACACAATATAAGAGATATTTTGTGAAAAAATAGGTGTTGGATGTTTTTTATCTCCTACAATAACACGTAGTGTTTTTTCTTCTTTTTCATTTTCAATATAGTGAAGCATAAACTCAGGAATATTTACAAATACATAGCGTTCTTTTTTTTCTCTTGGTAGCCATTTAATTCGATCAATATTAAGACGAATTTTACGAATTTTTTCATCAATAGTCATATTTAATGCTCTTCTTGTTCCTCCTCCTACAATACCATCAACTTCAAGTCCATGACGTTGCTGAAATGTCTTAACAGCATTTTCTAAACAGTGTCCAAAGACAGCATCTCTAGTGAGGTTTATATCTATTGATTGGTTATTTTCATTGTGTATGACAATGGAAGGGTTTGTTTCATTGCACTCTTTATAATCAGAGGAAACTTTGAGACGAGAACGTAATTTTAATACAATATCTCCACTACTTCCTAGTGCTAATTTCTTAAAGTAGGGGAGTTGATCCCATGCCCCATTTTTTTTAAGTTCTTTAAGTTTCTGAAGTGCTCGTAGTAAGTTTTGATATCCAAAATTTTTAGGTGTAATATCTATAATTGTACGATTAATATCTTCTTGTTTCATCAGTTTTTGAATATTAAATGAAGGTTTTGCTTTAATCCAAGAAGCATTGATTCGTTTTCTTTTTAAAGAAGAGAGCTTATGTGAAAAGTTTTTCCATTCTATCTCTCCATAGACAGTGTGGAGTAAGAAGTTGTAATAGAGTGTTGTAAGTTGTAGTTCTATACGAAGAGTTTGTAGTATAGTTAGGTTAGCATCAACTTGTTTTTCTAAAGTTTGATAGTTTTTATAGATTAAACCTTTTTTATCTAAAGTTATATCATTGCTAATCTGTTCAAAAAGTTGAGTATACTTTTTACTATTTAGTTTGTTATTTTGATGCCATAAGGGTGTATACTTATTTTTATAATAGAATCTTTTTAATAATTTTTTATGAGAAATATTTTTTAAAAGTTTTGAAGGCATTTTTCTAAATGCCTCTTTTAATTCTTTTTTTATTTCACTAGTATTGGAAAGATTATTATCTTTAGGTAAAGCAAAAAGCAGTAGAGTTGATAATAAGATGAGCGTTAAATATTTATTTATAATGGACATGTTTACCTTCTTCCTGATTAAGGAGTTAAGTATAGTCTAAAATAATTGATAATGCAATAAGTTAATCTAATATTATCTTTTAATGTATGCTTCTGTTTTGTTTTGCATCATAACCATAAACATCTGGTAAATAATGTAAAAGTCCATCACTTTTTATTCGAGCTGTCAAGTAAATAATATGGACTGGAACTGGATGTGCTAAGTTTAATTGTTTTTTTGTTTTACCTTTTAGTGTATGTTTTGCTCGATTGTAATTAATAGAACGTTCATGTTTTGCAAAAGTAGCTAAAAGAGCTTTAGGTTGAGCAACACGAATACAACCATGAGAAAATGCTCTTGGGTATTTATTAAAAAGTTTTTTGGTTGGAGTATCATGAAGATAAACAGCAAATTGATTAGGAAATTTAAATTTTATTTTTCCTAAAGCATTACGAGGTCCAGGGGGTTGCATAAATTTATATTTTTTTGTTTGTCCTGTACGTAAAACTTTTTCCCAATCAATTTTAGAAGTATCGATTGGAGGGCGTTTTAAGGCGTAATTTTTACGAACTTCATAACCTCTTTGTTCTAAAAAGTCAGGATTTTTTAGAATTCCAGGAATCATCTCTTTTTGTACAATGCTATCTGGAATAAGCCAATATGGATTTAAGACAATAAATGAAACTTTATTTGAAAATATAGGAGTATGATGTTTTTTATCACCCACAATAACACGCATGGTTAATGCATTTTTACCATTTTCTCGATAATATAGTCTAAAGTCGGGAATATTAACCATAATATATCGCTCGTTAGGTGCTTGTTTAGGAAGTCGTTTAATTCGGTCTAGATTTAAAAGTATTTTTTTAATTTTCCAATCAACGGAAGTATTCATTTTTCGTCGGGTGGTTTTGTTGATTGTTCCTGTTTGTTTAATTTGATGTCTTTTTTGAAAACGTTTAACAGCTTTTTTTAGACACTTATCATATGTGAATTTTTTCTTAGAGATACTACAAGTATAATCTCCTTCACTATGTAAACGTAAAGTTAGACGTTTTACTTGTGCTCCAGATTTACCATAACGAAGTTGGGATGATGCCGGAATCTTTTTCCAACCTCCTTGACGTTGAACTTTTCTTAGTCTTGAAAGTTCCTTACTAAGTGCTTTATAGTTAAAACTTGTAGGTGTAGTTATTGAGACAATATGAGAAATTCTATGTCGTAATAACATATCAGCAATATCATATTTTGGATTATTGGTTACCCAATTTGCAGCTATTTTTCTACGACGTAAAGAGCTGAGTTTTTTTTGAAATTTCCACCATTGAATTGAACCATATAGATGGTGTCCCATATAAGAACGGTATAGAGAACTTAGCTTTAAATCTAGCATGAGTTCATTATCTATGTTACGCTCTTTAGTATTAGCAATTTCTTTTTTAAGTTGTTTATATCGTTTTTTTAAAGGACCGTGCTCTTCAAGAGTATCATCATTTTTGATATTATCAAAAAGGTCATAGAGTGCTGCTTTAATAAGTCCTTTATTGTTAAACCAAATAGGACGATACATCTTTCGTTGATATACATCTTGAATGAATTTTTTATGTGAAATAGATTTAAAGGTCTCTTCTTCGTTAGTAATGATAAGTGCCATTAAACCTTTAGTTGTTTTTTCATCATAAATGATCTCAGATAGACTGATATCTCGTTCATAATTTTTATAGTTCTTACTTTGTTCTTGAAAAGTATTGTTAATAGCACTAAGCTCTTGAGAAGAGGTTAGGGTTACAGTTTCAAGTATAACAGCTAAGATAATGGTAGATATAATTATAAGAATATTTTTGATGAAATGCACAAGAACCTTTTAATTTTTTATAGTATTCTATAAGTTTTTAGAAGAATATTATAGCAAAAAAAAAGATAAAAAGACACAAATAGTACTTGAAAATGTTTTAATTTGAGGCAAATTGTAATCTTGAGTCAGTTACTCTACGTCCCCATAAAAATCTTTTTTTATAAAATTCTTTCTCATTAAAGTTATAAATGACAACAGATTTACCAGCTGAACTGGCATGAATAAAGTCTCCATTTCCCAAATAAATACCAACATGACTTACTAATCCTGTACGTTTTTTCTTAGTATCAAAGAAAACCATGTCTCCTCGTTGAAGATTTTGATATTTAACAAATTGTCCAACCCGTGCTTGATTTTTAGAGACTCTTGGAATATTTATTCCAACATCACGATAAACCCATTGTGTAAATCCAGAGCAGTCAAAGGTATTAGGTCCTGTTGCACCCCAGACATAGGGAACACCTAAAAAACTTTTTGCTCGTACTTCTATTTCGTTGATTAATTGTTGTTTCTTTTGATTAAAGTAGTAGAAGTTAGATGGCTTTTTCTTGTATGAAACATAAGTAATATTTGGAGAAATCATTGCTTGTGTATTATTGGAATTAGAGGAAAAATCCTCTTTAGTCGGTTCAGTAATACCCATGATACTATATATTGAGACATTTTTATTTGTAGTATTAGCTTGGAGTTTATCTTGAGAATCTGAACAAGCTGAAAATAGAAGAATTGTACTTAGTATGGTTAAATTAAATAGTTTTGTTTTTTTCATACTTTTAGTATAACGACAGTTTTTTGTTAGAAATTTTAAAAAAATTATATAAATACAAAATTTGATTAAATCAATTTGAAAACTTAATAAAACATATTTTATTTTGTGTTAATTTTTTATAACATATTTTATTTTGTGTAATTATAGATATAATTTAATTTAAATCAAAAATGAGATATTCTTCTATGTATTAAAGAAAGGAAAACAATGTTTGATAAAAAATTTAAGATAGCTTTCGTTTTAGGTATTTTAATTATCTTGGGAATACTTTTTCGTAAAGATATAGGAAAGTCTGTCTCCTCGGTAGATGAAATCTCTTCATTTACAGAAGCAAAATCTTTAAGTTATTATAAAAAAGCATGTGAATATGAAAATGCACGTGTTTGTAATGAGTTGGGAGATATGTATCATTATGGGAAAGAGAGTGATATTGCTTCAGTAGATTATGAAGAAGCTGTGGAGTTTTATAAAAAAGCATGTGAGTTAGAGAATGCTCAAGGTTGTAATAACTTAGCATATATGTTAAATCATGGTAAAGGTATTGGTAAAAATAATTGGACAGCCATCAGGCTTTATAAGAAAGCTTGTAAACTTGAAGAGATGGAGGCCTGTTATAATGTAGGTTCAATGTATTATCATGGAGAGGGTACGAGACGGGATTACTACTCTGCTGTACATTATTTTAAACAAGCTTGTGAAAATGGTATTGGTGCAGGATGTAATGATTTGGGTTTTATGTATGAACATGGAAAATATTTTCGGGCAAATGTAAGTAAAGCAATGTCGTATTATTTTGATGCTTGTGATATGGGTGAAGTATCAGGGTGTAATAATTTGGCACACTTAAAAGAGAAGCAGGGAAATACAGTTTCAGCCAAGCAACTTTATAAAAAAGCATGTCTTTTAGGTGATAGTCATAGTTGTAATAAGCTTGAGAATGTTTTAGGAAAGTATATTTATGAGATTAAAGAGGAACAAGATTTAAAAGAATCAATTGATGCATGTAATAGGTCTAAAGAGGGAGGAACAATGTGCTATCGTGTTGGTCTATATTATGAGAAACAAGATGAAGTTGAAAAAGCCCGTCTCTTTTTTGAAAAAGCTTGTCAACGAAAGCAGAGTCAAAGTTGTAAACATTTAGGTGACTTATATCGTTAAGAGTGTTCTATGAACACTCTTACAATGATAAAGACTATTCAGCTTCTAAAACAGCACCAGAACTAGCATTAGTAACCAAGGCTCTGTATTGTTTTAACCATTTACTACTAAGTGGTTTAACAAGTGGTGTAAAATTGGCTTTTCTTTTGGCAATTTCCTCCTCAGAGATATTTACTTGTAAAATATATTGGTCAACATCAATATGAATTTCATCTCCATCTTCAACAAGTCCTATCATACCACCTTCAGCAGCCTCTGGACTAACATGTCCAATACTAGCTCCTCTAGTAGCCCCAGAGAAACGACCATCGGTAATGAGTGCCACAGAAGCACCAAGACCCATACCCATAATAAGTGAAGTAGGGGCTAGCATCTCTTGCATACCCGGTCCTCCTTTTGGTCCTTCGTAACGAATGACCACAACATTTCCAGCTTTTACCTTACCGTTGATAATCCCTGAAATACATTCATCTTGTGAATTAAAACAAACAGCTGTTCCTGTAAAGATACGGTCACCTGTAATTCCTGCTGTTTTAATAACAGCACCTTGTTCAGCTAAGTTACCATATAAAATAGCCAATCCCCCTACTTCTGAGTAAGGGTTATCAATGGTATGGATAATATTGGTGTCTTTAATCTCAGCATTAGCTATACGTTCATTTAACATCTCACCTGTAATGGTTAAGTTGTTAAAGAGTACACCATCTCCACGTTTGTTCATCTCATGCATCACAGCAGTTACCCCACCAGCTTTGTCAATGTCTTGCATGTGAACAGTACTTAAGCTTGGACTTATTTTAGCAATATGGGAAACACGTTTAGAAATAGCATTAATGTCAGAAAGGTTAAAGTCAACTTCAGCCTCTCTAGCAATGGCTAACATGTGTAAGACTGTATTCGAACTTCCACCCATTGCCATGTCCACAGCAAAAGCATTTTTAATGGCATTTTCATTAAGTATATTTCTTATATTATATACAGAGGATTTTTGCTCACCCATCAAGGCAATTTCACAAACACGTCTGGCAGCTTTTCGGTAAAGTTCTTCACGCTCTTTGGTCAGTGCTAAAATAGTTCCATTGCCAGGAAGGGCTATACCCATGGCTTCCATAAGAGTGTTCATAGAGTTTGCCGTAAACATTCCAGAACAGCTTCCCCCACTTGGACAAGCATTACATTCAATGTCTGTTAGTTCTTCTTCTGTAATTTCTCCAGCTTCAAATTTTCCTACTGCTTCAAAAGCCGTAGCCAAGTCAATCGGCTCTCCATCTTTAGTGTAACCTTTAGCCATTGGTCCACCTGAAACAAATACGGTAGGTACATTAACACGTAAAGCACCCATTATCATTCCAGGAACAATTTTATCACAGTTAGGAATAGCAATCATAGCATCAAGTTTATGTGCATTCATAACCGTTTCAATGGAGTTGGCAATAATCTCACGGCTTGGCAGTGAAAAAAGCATTCCATCATGACCCATGGCAATTCCATCATCTACCCCAATGGTATTAAATTCAAAAGGTACACAACCAGCTTTTTTAATTTCATCTTTAATAATCTCAGCTACTTTATTTAAAAAGAAGTGTCCAGGAATAATTTCTATGAAAGAGTTTGCTACTCCAATAAATGGTTTAGCAAAATCTTCATCTTTTAATCCAGTTGCTCTAAACAAAGAACGATGGGGTGCTCTGTTATGTCCTTTTTTTACAATGTCACTTCTCATTTTTTTCCTTTAATTAGTACATTTTAATAAATTTCAAAAATTATACCCAAAAACCTTTACAAACAAAAAAATCTTGGTTATAATCGCACTCCAATTTAAAAGTACTGGACACAAATCCTTGTGAGTATGCGAGAATAGCTCAGTGGTAGAGCATAACCTTGCCAAGGTTGGGGTCGGGAGTTCGAACCTCCTTTCTCGCTCCAATACATTTAAGTTATGTTATTTGAAATTTTATCTTTAGTTTTGGTGTCCAATTATGCCCGGGTGGTGGAATTGGTAGACACAGGGGACTTAAAATCCCCCGGTCATTGCGACCGTGCCGGTTCAAGTCCGGCTCCGGGCACCATAAGATTTACTTTTGTAGTAGAAACTGGAGCCATCGCCAAGTTGGTAAGGCCGTAGATTGCAAATCTGCTATTCACCAGTTCGAGTCTGGTTGGCTCCTCCAAAATAAAGTATAATTTTATTTTTATCTTTTCTTAGATAAAATTTTTTCAATTTAAGCACTTGCTTAAACTAATGTCGGGAGATGTCAGAGTGGTCGAATGTGCCGGTCTTGAAAACCGGTGAGGGTTATACCTCCGGGAGTTCGAATCTCCCTCTCCCGGCCATAATCTTAAAAAATCTTCTTTTTTTTTAGTTTTTTTACTATGTAATTTAAATCTGTTAATTATTCGTTAATTTTTTTAAAAAGTAACACCATTAGTCATAAATTTAGAAAATCCCTTAATTATGGGCTTTAACATGTTTATAAGTTAACAAAAACAAATAGACAACTATTTACTTGCACTATAAAATAACCCAAAGTAAATAAAAATAGAGAAAAACTAAGAGATATCAAGAAAAAATAAGGTTATGATTGTTATTATGGGGATGTAAATTTATTAGATTGATGAGTTTCTTTGATTGGAATTCGCAGTGCTTTTAAATGCAATCATAAAGGAGAAAATATGAAGATTACAAATTTAAGTTTAGCAGCAATCGCTGCAATGACTATTACAACAGGTGCAATGGCAGAAGAAGCTTGGGACTTTAACGGTCAAGCAGTAGCATATACACAATCTGTAGATGCTCATGGCACAGGAGATCTTTTTTCAAGTGACACTACCTATGCTGCAACAGGTTTACAACTTGGAGCAACCAACAAAAATTTAGTTTCGGGTTTTGGTGCAGGTTTTGAAGTATCTGCTATTGGTCAGAGTTCTAGCCTAACTAATATCCCAGGTGCTCATGCTAATGATGATATAGGAAATCCAAATAACTTTGCTTTCCCATTTATTGGTGGTGGTGATGCTCAAGTAGAATCTGCTGCAATTACACAAGCATACATTACTTATAACCTTAATGATACTTTCTTTAAAGTTGGTCGTCAAACACTTCCAAAGTCACTCTCTCCATTTGCATA
>JALWLW010000079.1 GCA_027081065.1 Campylobacteraceae bacterium | reverse complement strand
TACTTGTAATGAGGACAATGATAATAAAATTTTTTATAACTTGATTTTCTATAACATTTGACATATTCTATCCTTTAGTACCAATCGGTACTTTATTATGTAAATTTTTTTATTTGAGTAGCAGTTTCACTTGCTCTAGCAAAATCGCTATCTCTTTTTCTCCTGCTCCTGCCTTGACCATGGCAGAAGCACCGTTAATAATACTTTGGTACACCGTAGTCAAGACAAAAGCAGGTGTTTCACTGCTTATCTCACCTAGCTCTTGTGCCTCAATAATGAAACCCATAAAAAGTTTTTGAAACTCTTTAAACTTGGCTTTAACCAAAGGGTTTAAGTGACCAAACTTGGCAGAGCATTCTCCACCAGAGTTCATGACTAAACATCCTTTTGTCTCGCCTTGGCTCTTGACCTCTTGGAGTAAAAAGTGCATCACCTCTACCAATGCCCCTTTCGCTCCATGCGTTTTTTTCAGAGCTTCAAAATAGGCAACAGAGTTTTGAGTATAACACTCAAGACTTAGCTTAAACAGCTCCTCTTTCGAGCCAAAAGTCTGATAGAAACTACTCTTTTTAATCCCCATAACATTTAACAAATCACTAAGTCCAGCACTCTCATAGCCATGCTCCCAAAAGAAGTACATCGCTTTTTCTAAGGCTTCATCTTTGTCAAATGTTTTAGGTCTACCTATATTTTTTCTCATAATAGAAAGTATAGTACCAATTGGTACTAAAGTCAAGGTTTTTTCAAAAAAACAAATTATTCTCAATCTCCAAGAACTTCAGTATTACAAAAAAATCAATTCGCTACAATACTCCTATGAATTTCCTAAAAAAAATATTTACAAGAACCAATATCACTAGCTCTACCCTTACTGTTAGTTCATCAAATGGCTTTCATTTACGTCCTATTGCCCAATTTGTTAATGAAGCTAAAAAATATGAGGAGACCATTACTTTAATAGCAAAACAAAAAGAAGTTTCAGCTACACAAGTAGCTCAAATTCTATCTTTATCTTTAGAAGAAGGAGATAGTTTTACTTTAAAAGTTAAAGGAAAAGCATCAAATAGCGTCAATGAAAAACTAACTTCATTTTTTAAAAAACTTATGGAGTCTGATAGCGTTGTTGAAGAGATTATACAAGATGATACAATGTATGAATCTCCCTCCCTAAAAGGGCAAACCATTGCGAAAGGAATTGCCATTGCTCCTTTGGCTAACTATCGCCTTGTAGAGACAATTGAAGAAAGCTCTGTAGTCTCTCTTAGAGAAGCTATTAATAAAACAAAAAGAGAACTTCACAAAAAATTTGAAACCTATAAAACAGAAGAGTCATCTCAAATATTTCTTGCACAAAAAGAGCTACTTAGTTCTGATATTTTTGAACATAACTTTAGTAATATTAATGAGTTTAAAGATACCATTCAAAAAGAGACACAAAAACTTCAAAATACAAAATTTGAATCACGTATTGCAGACTATCAAGACCTAGAACAAAAAGTATTAACTCATTTAGGAGTACAACGTAAGCTAGAACTTCCTCTTATACCTTATATTCTTGTGGCTAAAGAGTTACTTCCTAGCCATATTGAACAACTCAAACAAACTCCTATAAAAGGCGTTATTTTACAAAGTGGTATGACAACTTCTCATGCTGCTATATTGTTACGTTCAGCTGCTATCCCTTCTCTTATTATTCAAGAAAAAATTGAAAAAAGTAACAAAGCTATTTTAGATGCAAATAGTGGGCAACTCATCTTAAAACCTACGACAACAGAGTTAAAACAAGCCAAACTAAAACAACAAAAATTTCAAGAAGCTGTCGATAGAAGTTTTGAAAAACGTTTAGAGCTTACCCAAACACAAAAAGGTCAAAAAATTGATGTGTTAGCAAATATTACTAATTTAATCTCAGCCAAAGAAGCCAAAGGCTTAGGTGCTGATGGTATTGGGCTTTTACGCACAGAATTTTTATTTACTCAAAAAAAACCAACCGTTGAAGAACAAACAGAAACTTATAAAGAGATCTTTGAAATTTTTGACAACGTTACTGTTAGAACACTTGACATTGGAGGAGATAAGTCACTACCTTACATCAACATAGAAAAAGAAGATAATCCATTTTTAGGCATACGAGGCATACGATTTTCACTTCAAGAGCAGACCCTTTTTAAAGAACAACTACTAGCCATTTTCCAAGCTGTGAATTTAATCTCCTCAAATAAACGTATTAAAATCATGTTTCCTATGGTCAGCACAACCCAAGAGTTCCTAGAAGCAAAAGAGATATCTCAAACCATAGCAAAAGAGAATAATCTAAATATCTCAAACATACAATTTGGAATCATGCTCGAAGTTCCCTCTGTCATCTTTGCACTTAAAGAGTTTGACCTACTTGTCGATTTTTACTCTATTGGTTCAAATGATTTAACACAATACCTCTTTGCCATAGAACGTACGCACCCTACCCTTCAAGTAGATGCCACCTCTCCTTTACTCATGAATACGCTAAAATATATTAAAGAAAATACACTCAAACCCATGAGTATTTGTGGAGAATTGGCTGGATTAGAAGAAGCAACTCAAGAGCTCATTAATATGGGTTACAGCTCTTTATCTGTCTCAGCAAAACAAATACCCTCAATTAAAGAACAAATTAGAACATTATAGTTTAATATTAAGCAAATGGTGATAGTATTTCATCCTACTTATAATAATTATTAGGATTTTATATGAAACTCATAAAAATGAGCATTTTACTATTACTATTTATCTCTTATGCTCATGCTAAAATCAAGCTTACAGACATTGAAAGTCAATATCTCAATATTACTGATATTAAAACTTCTGAAAAACTTGCTCAAAATTTTAATTTTGGATTTTCAAATACTACTGGAAATACCAACAACTTAGATGTTAATGCTAAATATGATTTATTGTCTACTATTACACGAAAAGATGGAGAAATTATAAAAATTTTATTTGACACTTCTCTTTTTTTTACAAAAACAAATTCTAAAAAAAGCAATGAAGAATATTTAGTTAACCTTCAATTAGAACAAGAATTAGAAAAACAATGGTTAAGTTACTTTACTTTTAATTGGTTACGTAACCCTGAATTTAAAAACTATAACCATAAAACATCTGTTGGTGCAGGAGTTGGAAAAAATATTTTCTTTGATGGTACACGCTCAGTAACCATTAAAATTGGAACAGCTTACAATAAAGAAAACTATGCAAATCAGCAAACCAGTCAAGACTTTAGTTCTTTAAATGAGTATTTAGAATATAAAAACCAGTTAAATAAAATTTCTAAACTTTACTTTAAAACTGGTCTCCTACAAAATTTCAATAACTTTAGTGAAAACTACGAAGCTTTAGCTATTTTAGGTGTCATCTTTACTGTAGGTGAGAAAATAAATCTAAGTATAGAACAAGAACTTGCATACGATAACTTACCTCCTGTAGGCTTTAAGAAGAGTGATACAAAGTCTATAGTAAGATTAGGCTACAAATTTTAAACCTCTAAAGGTAGCCCCATGTTTAACTTCTTCCAAAAAATTGGTAAAGCACTCATGACCCCCATTGCTGTATTACCCATAGCAGCTATTTTACTACGTCTTGGTTTTGGAGATATTCCTTACATAGATGGAGAGATTGCAAACATCATGAAAGTAGCAGGAGAAACAGTTTTTAAAAACTTAGACATGCTTTTTGCTGTAGGAATTGCCTATGGTTTAGCCAAAAATAATGATGGAGCAGCAGCCCTTTCTGCTTTAGTAGGAGTACTCATTGCTAAGGCTGTCTACTTAGAGATTGACAAAGAGCTTAACATGGGTGTATTTATTGGTATCATCATCGGTGTCATGGCTGGGGTACTATACAACCGTTTTCATACCATCAAACCACCAGAGTTTTTAGGTTTCTTTGGAGGCAAACGCTTTGTCCCTATTATTACTGCTCTAGCTGCCATTGTTTTAGGAGTTTTAGCAGGATATTTTTGGCACTATGCACAATCTGGTATTGATGCATTTTCAAATACCATTATAGGTCTCAATGAACTTGGCTCTTTTCTCTACGGAACACTCAACCGTCTCCTTATTCCTTTAGGTCTTCACCACATTTTGAACTCTGTTTTCCTCTTTCAAGTTGGAGAATATTCATATCTTAAAGATGGAGTAACAGTAGTAGCCAATGGAGACTTACACCGTTTTTTTGCAGGTGACCCTCAAGCTGGAATCTACATGGCAGGTTTTTACATTACAATGATGTTTGGGCTACCTGCTATGGCACTTGCCATTTATGCAAGTACAGATAAAGAGCAAAGAAAAAAAGCAGGATCTATCTTATTTGGTGTCGCTCTTACCTCTTTTTTAACAGGTATTACAGAACCTTTAGAGTTTCTATTTTTATTTATTGCACCCCTACTCTTTTTACTTCATGCCTTACTTACAGGCTTAGCTGTTGCTTCGGCACATTTTTTAGACATTCACCATGGTTACGGTTTTTCAGCTGGGTTTATTGACTACCTCATTAACTACAAACTAGCAAGCAATCCTTTACTCATTTTACCTCTTGGAATACTATTTTCTTTTATTTATTTTCTACTTTCATACTACACTATTAAAATATTTAAATATAAAATTTTTCCTAACGATAAAGCAGAAAAGAGAATAGAAAACTCAAATGAAGCCTTAGCATTTATAGAAGCTTTAGGAGGAAAAGAGAATATTCTCTCTACTGATGCATGTATCACAAGACTCCGAATGGAAGTAAAATCTTCTAAAATATTAGATAAAGAAGCCTTTATAAAACTTGGAGCAAAAGGGGTGATTATACCCAATGATACAACAATTCAAGTCGTTTTGGGAACACGTGCTGAAGGAGTGGCAGAGCTTATTAAAAAAGCTCTATACTATTCAAAAGAAGATTTAAGCTAAATCTTCTTCCAATAAGTCCATATACGAACCTTCTCTATCAACAAAAATAATTTTACCATCTTTAAGAATAAAGCTAAGATACTCACTAGAGTCTGTATCCATTATAATTTCTGTATAAATAGCATTAAATCTATCATTCTCTTCATCTATATGAATCTCTTTTACTTTGAGTTTTTCTTTATTCTCAAACTCTTTAAAAAATACCCCTTGCTCTCTTTCATCAAGTTCTAATACTTGGTTTATAGAAGCCAACATTTTATCTGAAACTTTAGGCTTAGGTTTGTTATTTTGAAAAATAATAAAAGGAAGATATTGATTAAAAAAATCTACAAACAATTTACATGTACCCATGTCAAATTCATCCCAAGATGTATTAAAAAAAATATCTCTTCTGGTCATCATCAAATATACCTTTATAGTTTCAAATATAATCTTAAATTAAATTGGTATCTTAGCAAAAAAAAATGGGAATTAGTTGATAATTAAGTAGAAATAATAAAAAAGAAAAGTTTAAAATAGTAGTAAGCCTAAAAGGCCCACCAACTAAAAGAATTGATTATTTGATAGTATCAAACTTATTAACAGCAGCTGCAACTGTCAAAGTTGATGCTTGTGCTTTTTCTAGTAACTCTTTTGCTTTTGCTATATTTTTAGCCAAGTTTGTATCATCACCAGAAAGTGCTACTGCACCATCAACCATACATAATGTTTTTTCTTCTTCAACTTTAATATAACCACCATTAATCGCAACTTGAACTTCACGTCCATCTTTACGTTCAATCGTAATAACACCAGAGGTCAAAAGAGAAACAATAGCAGCATGTCCAGCTAAAATACCGAACTCACCCTCACCACCAGGAACAGTAAGTTGTTTTACTTCGTCATCGAAAATAACACCTTCAGGTGTTACTATTTCAAGTTTAAGGAGTTCCATTTCAGATCTCCTTAAGCTTTGTTTTTCGCTTGAATTTTCTCATTCTTCGCAATTGCTTCATCCATGTTACCTACCATGTAGAATGCTGCTTCGTTCATATCGTCGTATTTACCTTCGATAAGACCTTTGAACCCTGCAAGTGTGTCTGCAAGTTCAACGTAAACACCAGGAGACCCAGTAAATACTTCAGCAACGTGGAATGGTTGAGATAGGAACTTCTCAATTTTTCTTGCTCTCTCAACAGTGTTTTTGTCCTCTTCACTAAGCTCATCCATACCAAGAATCGCAATAATATCTTGAAGGTCTTTGTACTTTTGAAGAATTGACTGAACACCACGTGCAACATTGTAATGCTCCTCTCCAAGAATTTGTGGGTCAAGCATTCTTGATGTTGAATCCAATGGGTCAACAGCAGGGTAGATACCTTTTTCAGCAATAGAACGGTTAAGTACTGTTGTTGCATCTAAGTGAGCAAATACAGAAGCTGGAGCTGGGTCAGTCAAGTCATCTGCAGGAACGTATACTGCTTGTACAGAAGTAATTGAACCTTTTGTTGTTGATGTAATTCTCTCTTGGAGTTTACCCATTTCAGACGCAAGAGTTGGTTGGTAACCAACAGCTGATGGAATACGACCAAGAAGAGCTGACATTTCAGAACCTGATTGTGCAAATCTAAAGATGTTATCAATAAACATAAGAACATCAAGACCCATTTCGTCTCTGAAGTACTCAGCCATTGTAAGACCTGTAAGTGCAATACGGTTTCTTGCTCCTGGAGGTTCACTCATTTGACCGTAGCACAGTGCAACTTTGTCCAATACGTTCGACTCTTCCATTTCAAAATAGAGGTCATTCCCTTCACGAGTTCTTTCACCAACACCTGCAAATACAGAGTAACCACTGTGTTTCATTGCAACGTTGTTAATAAGTTCCATAATAATAACGGTTTTACCAACACCAGCACCACCAAATAGTCCTACTTTACCACCTTTGTTGTATGGAGCAAGAAGATCAACTACTTTAATACCTGTTTCAAATACTTCAGTTGCTGTACTTTGCTCTTCAAATGGTGGTGGGTCTCTGTGAATTGAACGGTACTCTTTACATGTAAACTCACCTGCATCATCAACCGTGTCACCAATAACGTTGAAGATACGTCCTAGAACTTCTTCACCAACTGGAACTTTAATTGGGTCACCTGTTGCTTTAACCTCTTGACCTCGGACTAAACCTTCACTCATGTCCATTGCAATTGTTCTTACACGGTTGTCACCTAACTGTGCTGCAACTTCTAAAACCAATCTCTGATCACCGATTGTTGTCTCTAATGCTTCGTTGATAGCTGGAAGATAATCCGTAAAATCAACGTCAACAACGGGACCTAGTACTTGTACTACTTTACCTGTCATAAATCTATTCTCCTATTATTATTTCAACGATTCCATACCACTGATAATCTCAATGAGTTCAGTTGTAATCGCTTCTTGTCTAGCTTTGTTGTATTGAACACTTAGCTTCTTAACCATGTCACCTGCATTATTTGTTGCTGCATCCATAGCTTGCATACGAGCAGAATGCTCAGCAGCCAATGAATCTAGCAGTGAATAGTACATTGTATACTCAATATATTTTTTCACTAATGCATCTAATAGTGTGTCGTCATCATCTGGTTCTACATCCATCTCTGAAGTAGATACACTCTCTGTCAACTCAAGAGTAGATGTATCTACTGGAAGCAGTTGTTGGGTATGAACTTTTTGCATAATCATATTTACATATCCATTATGAATAAGAATAATCTTATCAGTTTCACCTGCAACATAATCTTCAACCAATGATGAAATCAACTCTGTTGAACGCTCATAATCAGGTTTTGAACTTAAGTCATCAATCTGATTTAGCATCTCAACTTGGTTGTATTTGAAAAAGGCAATACCTTTTTTACCCACACCACTTAAACGAACTTCAACACCTGCATCAACATACTCTTGCATGATTTTGTTCGCTTGTTTTATGGTTTGGTGGTTAAATCCACCACAAAGACCTTTGTCCGATGTTACAAACACAATGTCAACTTTTTTAGGATTTTTGTTCTCTTTCATGAAAACATTATCAATCCCGTATGCATTGTTTTGAGACATCTTCTGTGCAATCTCCGTTAACAACTCTGTCAACTTTGTAGCATAAACTTTAGAACGTGTAGCAATCTCTTCTGCACGTTTAAGTTTAGCTGATGAAACAAGTTTCATCGCACGCGTGGTCTTTTGAGTACCTTTAACACTCGCAATCTTACGCTTTATCTCTTTTAAATTAGCCATAATTGAGCCTTATGCTGAAAAAGATTCTTTAAAATCTTCAATCGCTTTTTTCAACTCTGCTTCATTATCATCAGTGATTTTTTTCTCAGATTTAATGCTCTCAACAACAGAAGCGTATTTTGCATCCATAAATGGATAAAGCTCAGCTTCAAATTTAGTAACAGCAGAAATTTCAATATCGTCAAGGTAACCTTTAACCCCTGCAAAAATCATAATAACTTGCTTCTCAATTGGTACAGGAGAGTATGGTCCTTGTTTAAGAACCTCAACCATTCTACCACCTCTTTCAAGTTGAGCTCTACTGTGCTCATCAAGGTCAGAAGCAAACTGTGCAAACGCTTGAAGCTCACGGTAAGAAGCAAGGTCAAGTCTAAGTGTTCCTGCAACTTGTTTAGTCGCTTTAATCTGTGCTGCACCACCAACTCTTGATACTGAAAGTCCAACGTTAATCGCTGGTCTAACACCTGAGTTAAATAGGTCAGTTTCAAGGAAAATCTGTCCATCAGTAATAGAAATTACGTTTGTTGGAATGTAGGCTGCAACATCACCAGCTTGTGTCTCAATAATTGGGAACGCTGTAATTGAACCTGCACCATTTGCATCACTAAGTTTCGCAGCACGCTCTAAAAGTCTTGAGTGAAGATAGAAAACATCCCCAGGGTACGCTTCTCGACCTGGAGGTCTTCTTAAGATAAGTGACATTTCACGGTAAGCAACAGCATGTTTAGTTAAATCATCATAGAAGATAACGGCATGTCTGCTAGAGTTCATATAGTACTCAGCCAAAGTAACACCTGCATAAGGAGCTAAGAATTGGAACGCTGCAGAGTCAGATGCAGAAGCGTTAACAATAATAGTATACTCCATTGCTCCAGCCTCTTCAAGTCTCTTAACCAATGAAGCAACTGTTGATTGTTTTTGACCAATCGCTACGTATACACAGATAACATCTTGACCTTTTTGGTTAATGATTGTATCAATCGCCAATGTAGTCTTACCTGTTTGTCTATCACCAATAATAAGCTCTCTTTGACCTCTACCAACTGGTACAAGTGCATCAATCGCTTTAATACCTGTTTGAAGTGGCTCATGAACTGATTTTCTAGCCATAATTCCTGGTGCTTTTGTCTCAATAAGTTGAGACTCTGTTGCTTCAATTGGACCTTTACCATCAACTGGCTCTCCAAGTGGGTTAACAACACGACCAACCATCGCATCACCAACAGGCATTTTAAGTAGTTCACCTGTTCTCTTAACACTCATACCTTCAACGATACCAGACATTGAACCAAGAACAACAATACCTACGCTTGCTTCTTCAAGGTTAAGAACCATACCTGAAACACCTGTTTCAAATTCTACGATTTCACCAGCCATAACATTGTTAAGACCATATACAGATGTAATTCCATCTGCAACTCCTACTACTTTACCAACTTCGTTGATATCTACATCAATCTCAAAATTCGCAATTCTCTCTTTGATTATTGAAGAGATTTCATCTGCTTGTAATTTGTTTGCCACTGCAACTCCTTCCGTTTGTTACTTGTTTATAGTGATTTCGTAATGAAATCAATTAACTGTTCTTTAACTCTCTGTTTAGAGAAGTTTACCTCAATGCCCAAATCTTCAACTGAAACTTTTATTCCTTCTATATCAGAAATCTCTTGTGTCAATTTAATATTCGCACCATCTGTATATTTAGTTAATGACGCTTGTAAATCTTTAAGCTCATCTGCTTTAAGTTTACTACTGCTTATCACTGTACCTTCATATTTATTGGTCTCTTCTTGGATGGCTTGTTTTAAAATTTTAGCAATTACTGGTAATAAATCTAAACGACCATTTTCACCAATAATTTTAATAAAATTTACTAATTTATCATTAGCTTCTTCCCCTAAACTTTCAAGAACTAAAGCAGTTTTCTGCTCATTTGAAACCAATGGAGACTTTAACATTTCAGCAACTTTATCATCAGAAAAAGCTTCTGACATTCCAAGAAGTATCTTAGAAAAGTCAGCTCTATCTTTTTTTGTTGTAGACTCAACCAAGGCATTTACATATCGTTTTGCTATTAACTCTTCCATTATGCCACCTTACTTGATACAAGAGAAACTACTTTGGCTTCATCAATTGTAATGTCATCATTTTGAAAACCATCATTTAATAAAGCATCGATAGTCGCCTGTGTTGCTTTTTTAGAAGATAAAGCTTGTTTTTCAATAGCTTGTTTTTCTAAAAGCGTTAATGCCATATTATTTTTCTCTGTAATACTAGCAGATAAAAGTTTTGCTTCATTTTCAGCATCTGAGATAATCTCTTTTGCTCTATTCTCAGCCTTATTCAAATTTTCTTCTGCCATAAGACGCTCATTTTTAGAAGCTTGAAGCTTTGCTTCAATCTCTTCTAATTGATTTGCTATGGCTTCAGATCTTCCTACAAAAAAAGCTTTAATAGGATTTGCAGCCAAATAATAAAGAATACCCATAAAAACAGAAAAGTTTAAGACTCTATAAAAGAAATCTGAGTTAAACATACTTACATCGTGATGCTCTGCTCCTGTTGCCAATACCAATGAAGGTAAAAATAAAACAGTTACAATTAGAGCTATATTTTTAATTCTCATCATCTCTCCTATAAGCTACTCAATTTAGATTGTAAAGTCTCTTTAAAAGCTGGTAATTCAGCTGTTAATTTATTTTTCAATGTCTCTTGGTCAGCATCTAACTCTGCTAAAAAAGCAGCATGGCTTACATCAAGTTCTTTTACTTTACTTTCAATTTTGCTTTCTGCTAAAGCTTTCGCTTCAGAAGTAGCTTTTTCTCTGATTACATTAGCTTCGGCTTTTGCCTCTGCTAAAATCGTATCAGCTTTTGCATTCAAGTCTGAGCTGTTATCTGCCATCTCTTCAGCATTTTTTAAATCCTTTGCTATTGTTGCATCTCTGTCGTCCATAAACTTCAAAAGAGGCTGAAACAGCATCGTATTTAATAAATACATTAGAGAGAAGAAAACAACTAGAACGAACAGCATCAAACCGGGATTCAAGTCAAGCATTCAAACTCCTCCAAAAAATTTTGCGTATTATATCTTTCTTAGAGTAATGATTTGATTAATATTTTATTATATGAGGGGGATTTTAAACGCTTTATCATTCTAAACGTTTTGGTGTCTATTTTGGTAACATATTGAGAAATTTTTCAAGTTCATCTTGATTTTTAAAACTTATCTCTAAAGCATTATTTTTTACTTTATATGCAAACGGTAATTTGGCTTTAATTTTTTGTTCATAATTACTAACAAAGCTTTCTATCTTTTCTGTTGACTTACTCTCTTCATCTTGCCCATGCTCTTTTTTCTTCTTTGCTAAAAGTTCACTTTCTCGAACAGATAATTTTTGACCAATAATAGTATTAACCAAAACCTTTTGTTCTTTTTCATCAAAACCAACCAAAACTTTTGCATGTCCTTGAGAAATTAAACCTTCAATTAACTTACTTTGTACATATGAAGATAAACCTAATAACCTTAAAGTATTAGTAATTTGAGAACGACTTTTATTGACAACTAAAGAGAGTTCATCATGTGTAATATCATAAACTTTAATAAGTTCATCATAGGAGTGAGCTAATTCAATGGCATTAAGATTTTCTCTTTGAATATTTTCAATTAATGCCAGTTCTCTGAGTTTAGCTTCATCAATATCAACATCAGCAATAATACATTTAATAGACTCTAAAGAAGCAAGTTTATGCGCACGTAATCGACGTTCACCTGCGACGAGTAAATATCCATCATCTTTTTCAATTACCACAATTGGTTGCAGTAATCCATGACGAACAATTGAGTCAGCTAACTCTTCTAAGGCTTTAGTATCAAAAGTTTTTCGTGGCTGATAAGGATTAGGAGTAATTTGTTGAACATCTATTTCACGTACAACTTCACCTTCATAACTTGTTGTACCCATCTCACTTTCATAAGCTTGTCCAACCTCATCTAGTATTGCACCTAATCCTCTTCCTAATGCCATCTATTTTACCTTTGTTCTTTCAAGCTTCTTCGCTACATTGGTTAATTTAACAATACTTTTTGCTAAATTAACATAGGCAGCTGCTCCTTTAGATTTTTTAGCATAATCAGTTACTGGCTTACCATAACTTGGACTCTCTGCAATTTTAATGTTTCTAGGTACAATAAGCACTTCCTTTTTCTTTGTTAGAAAAAGTTTATCTTGAAAATGATGTGATAAGTCTTCTAATACTTGCTTAGAAAGGTTATTTTGGTTTGAGTACATCGTAGGTAAAAAACCTTTGATGGTTAACTTAGGATTAATAGACTTTTTCAGTAAATTAATCGTATTTAACAACTGTGCCAATCCCTCCAATGCAAAAAATTCACATTGAATAGGAATGATTACCGAATCAGCAGCACCCAAAGAGTTAATAGTAATTGGTCCTAAAGCAGGAGGAGAATCAATAATAATATAGTGATATTTCTCCTTAATAGGTTTTATTGCTTTTTTTAAGAGTAACTCACGATTCTTTTTATTCGGATCATAAAACTCTTTTTCAACACCTACTAAACCGATATTAGCAGGAACTATATCTAAATTTTTAAAACTTGAACTCAATATAACTTCTGACATTTTCTTAATGCCAATAAGTACATGATAAATATTATATTCATAGTCATTACGATTGAAACCTAAACTGGTTGTCGCATTGGTCTGAGGGTCAGCATCAATAAGTAGAACTCTCTTACCACTTTGTGCCAATGCTGCAGCAAGGTTTACAGCTGTTGTTGTCTTCCCTACGCCACCTTTTTGATTTGCTATTGTAATTACTTCACTCATCTTATACTATATACTCTCTTATTATCTATTATTAGGGACCCATCTTCCGATAAAATCGCATTTTTAAGGAACTTTCGTTCACCTTCCACATGGGTAAAATATGCTTTGCTTCTTTCAAATTCTATCCTATACTCACTAAAAATTTGCTTCCAAGAAGGGTACTTCTCTAAAGCGTTGAGATACTCTTTTAATAAAAATATCGGCTCAACATTGAGATTTAGTGCTTTAAAGCCATTTGAATTTTTTTTTAAATTTATGCCCATTCCACACAAAAAAATATTATCAACTTTTTTTGTTATTGTTCCCCCTATTTTATCTGAATTATAATATAAATCATTAGGCCATTTTAACCAAACAGAGGTATCATATTGCACTAAAACTTCTCGCATAATATAAGAAAAATATATAGATGCAGAATTTAAGGGTAAGTCCTTAGGTAATAGACTTAAATCTAAAGCAAAAGAGAAAAAAAGATTTCCTTCTCCACCTTCCCATGAATTGTCACGTGAACCAATGCCTGATATTTGCTCTTTTGTTATCACACAGATGGGTGTTTGTAACTTTTTTTCTTTTATTTGTTCTAACAAATAAGTTTGAGTTGAACCTAAAGTATCAAAGCAAAGAATTTCCAACTTTTAACCCTCTTCCTACACAATAAGCTTTGGCATTTACAGCTTTTTTAGAAGCTGGTTGCAGTGTTTCAATCTCAAGTGAACCTTTGCCACACCCTATTACAATTGATGCTTCTTTAAGCTCTAAAATTTCACCCATTACATTTTGACTTCTCTTCTCCACTAAAGAGACATCTTTTATCTTCATGCCACCCTCTACAAAAATGCCAGGCCACCCTTCAAAAGCTCTGTACTTATCGTAAAAATTTAAAGCTGAAGAAAAATCTACTAAACCATCAGCTTTTTGAATTTTTTTACAATGTGTTGCCAGAGCCCTATTTTGCTCCATCGGTGCGATATATTCAAATCTATGAATAATATCTATAGTTAAGATACATGCATCAGCACTCAACTGATTCATAAGTTCAGGGAGTAGCATGGTCTTAGGAATTTTAAAGTACCTATAGCCCAAAATAGGACCAGAATCTAAGCCCTCTTCCATGAGCATGGCTGTAATACCTGTAAACTCATCACCATTAAGCAAAGATTGTTGAACAGGACTCGCACCTCTGTACTTAGGAAGTAAAGAAGCATGAAGATTAATACAAGGAGCAATATCTAAAATGCTTTTGGGCAAAAGTTGTCCAAAGGCTGCTACAACAATAAAATCTGGTTTAGCTTCAATAATTGCTTCATAAATACCCTCATCTGAAAGTTTTTCAGGCTGTAATGTTTTCAAATTATATTCTTGGGCTAAAACTTTAACTTCTGGCGCTTTAAGCTCTCCCTTTCGACCAGCTTTACGGTCTGGCTGAGAGAGTACTAATGGTATCTCTATGGCTTCATCATTAATTAATGCTTGAAGTATCTCTTTGGCATAATGAGGCGTTCCCATGTAGACTATTTTTTTCAATTTTTCTCCTCATTTAATATTTTTCGAATTATAGCTAAATTTATACTGCTATAATGTCAAATGTAAACATTAAGGCACATAAATATGGCAGAAAAATTCACCGTACAAAAAGAAGACAAACTTTTAAACTTTCTTTTCTTAACCCTTAATACTTGGTCAAAAAAAAGAGTCAAAGAACGCCTTAAAAGCAATACCATTACTATTAATGGGAAACATAGTACCAAATTTGATTTTCCTCTTGCCGTTGGCGACATTGTAGAAGTAGGTGTTCTTCTTAAAAAATCTTCTACAACAATTAAGAGTTTAGAGATTATTTATCAAGACAATGAACTCATTGCTATTAATAAACCAGCTGGACTATTATCTGTAGGAACAAGCAATGAAAACAAAAACCATGCTTTGGCCATTTTAAGACAACAGCTTACCCGTGGAAAAAAAAGCCCCGAACTCATTCCAGTACATAGGCTTGACCGTGAAACTTCTGGTATTTTACTTTTTGCAACTTCCAGAGAACTACGTGAAAACATTATGGGAGTTTCCACCTTTCAATTCCATTAAAAAATAAGAATTATTCAACCATATCAACTTCTTTTATCTGCGTAAAATTTAAATACCTATTCTCATCATATTTTTGATTATTTTTATAAAGACTA
>JALWLW010000078.1 GCA_027081065.1 Campylobacteraceae bacterium | reverse complement strand
TAACCATCGTCATATTGTCTATGGTCATTAAAAAAGGTAGACGCACACCCATTCTCATGTAGTCATGGTATTTCCCTTGAATCATTAAAGGTGTTTTAGTAGCAGTTGTAACAACAAAGTTTTTAGAATCCAAGTAGTTTAAAATCTCATCTCTACCTCCAAAAGCAATGTCTTTTGAACGTACCCAACCAGAGCTTGTAGATCCTATACCATAATGCCAAAGACCATCTTTACTACTATGAATAATGGTTAAAGGTGTTGCTATATCCAATGCAGAGTTTTGATTACGGTCAAAGTGTATTTGAGACTTTTTTTTCAATAGTGAAAGCTCTGTTGGTATGATTTTTTGGTTTGTGTAGTTAACTGTAAGTGCATAACGCGTTTCTATATCTTTTTTAGATAAAGAGTCTAAGTTCATCTCTTTTTTAATATCTTTATAAAAACTTTTTGGAATCTTATAGCCATCTTCAAAATAAGAAGCAGAGAGTTTTATGCCATCAAAACTTTTAAGAATTTTCTCTTTAATCCAACTGCTACTATATGTTGTAGGTGTATCACGAAAATAGTTTAGACGTTTTTGTTTATAAGCTACATTATCATTAAAATGTTTAATCTCTTTCTCATTCATCACAATCTTATCTGGCTGTTCTATTTTATCTATCCAAAACTCAGCAATGTTTAGGTGTCTGTTTTTATTGACTATGATAATGGGCTGTTTCTCATCACTATCTCTAACCATTGGCTTGTTATCTCCAACCTCTTGACAGGATGTAAAAAATATAATAATAGGTATAATAAGTAGATTTTTCATGAAGTATTATAACGAAACTCTAGTTTTGTTACTCACTGTTTGAGTATAAATTTCTAAAAAAATTGTTTCTCTAATAGGTATATAATAATTGAAATCCTGTAGGGTGCCGTTTTCCAACGCACCTTCAACACATCATAAAATAAAAATTCATCAAAATAAAAACAGTTCAAGATTTATAGAGATAAAGAGATTTCTTTGTTTGCCAATATTTGGTGCGTTAGTCCCACAGGGATACATTTCAATAAAAACGGCACCCTACGAAAATTCTTAAATTTCAGCTATAATATTCTATCAACTGAAAACAGGGAAAACTCATTTGAAAAAAGCCATCTACAAACCAACCAATCAAAACACCATTATTATAAACCAATCAGACAACTACTGCGAGATACTTTTAGATGGAGAGTATAAAACTGTCTCTGTTAGTGACCTATCTTTTGACAATAACCAAGCAAAACTCTCAACTCTAGATGAGCTAAAAGAGAACATCTTCATTAACTGCATTAAAAACCCTCTAAGTGACATTCTCTACTCATACAACACCAACCGACTTACTCCTGAACCTCACCAATATAAGCCACTTATTAAGTTTTTGAACTCTGAAAATAGTCGTGTGCTTATTGCTGATGAGGTGGGGTTGGGTAAGACCATTGAGGCAGGTATGATATTTAAAGAGATAGATAGACGAGAAGAGTTAAGAGTCTCTTTAATTGTTGTTCCCTCCTCTTTGACGCTCAAATGGAAAGAGGAGTTTGCTCTTCGTTTTGATGAGCATTTTGAGATATATAAGAGTAGTCAGTTTTTGAACTTTATAGATGAGTTTGGAAACTACAACAGCTCAAAGCTTTTTAATGAAAAAATCATAATCTCCTACCACACTCTGCGAGATGAACGGGTTATAAAGAGGTTACAAGATAGCCTTTTTGAAGTAGATTTTCTCATTATGGATGAAGCTCATACCATGCGTAATTATGATACTTCTACTTTTAAGAGTGGGCAGATTATCACGGCTAAGTCTGAACATATTTTGTTTTTAACGGCTACCCCTGTTCAAAACTCTTTGGTTGATTTGTTTAACATCTTATCGTTACTTGACAATGACTATTTTAAAGATTTTGACTATTTTCAAAAGATGATAAAACCCAATGCCACCATACACCAACTCATAGCTCTTATACGAAACAATCATGACTTAGAGAGTATTAAAAGTTTTTCCATTGAACACTCTGATGATGATTTCCCCAAAGAGCTAAAAAAGATTTTTAGTGAGATATTGGCACTTGAGAGATTGTCTCATAGTAAAAGAGTAGCGTTAATAGACAGATTGATGGAGTCAGACCATTTAAGCTTTATTATTAATCGTAGTAAAAAAAAGGATGTAGGGCGTTCTATTCCTAGAAGTGCAAAATCGGTTATTGTAGAGATTACAGAAGAGGAACAAGCCTATTATGATGCTGTTATAGCATTTGTAAAGTACATCTACCCTCATGTGCCACAAGGTTTCATAACCATTATGCCTGAACGGATGGTTAGTTCATCTATGTTGGCTTCATTGGAGAGTTTTAAAAAACTTAAAAAGAGTGGGAAACTTCTTGTCTCCGATTTAGATGACCTTGATGAAGATTATGATGATTTTAACATTGAGAGTGAGGCGATGAGCTATCTTGATGATATTATCTACAAAGGCAATCAGATAGGCGAAGATGACTCAAAATTTCTAAGTTTTGAAGAGATTTTAAAAGATTTGGACGCTCAAAATATCAAACAGAAGATAGTTTTCTCTTTTTTCAAAAAAACACTTGACTATCTTGAACCAAAGCTTCAAAACTTGGGTTACAAAGTAGGTAAAATTCACGGAGATTTTAGCACAGAGGAGCGATTTGAAAAAATTAAAGCCTTTAAAAGAGGTGAGTTTGACATTTTGCTCTCTTCTGAGGTGGGTAGTGAGGGATTAGATATGCAGTTTTGTAATGTGGTTATCAACTACGACCTACCTTGGAATCCTATGCGTGTAGAGCAGAGAATAGGAAGAATTGACCGTATAGGACAAAAGTTTGACAAGCTTCACATCTTTAACCTCTGTATTGTAGGCTCAATAGAAGACCGAATCTACAACCGACTCTATACTAAACTTGGTATCTTTGAAAACTCTATAGGTGAGTTAGAGCCTATCTTGGGTAATTTGGAGAAGCAGTTAGATATACCTGAACTCATACACCTTTCAGCCGAAGAGATAGACAAAAAAGTCCATCTAAAAGAGTTGGCACTAGAGCGACAAAAATCTGAAATCAAAAAGCAAAATAGCGAAGTGGAGAAGCTTATAAATGATGACTTTAACCATCAAACCAAAGAGGATATATTTTTAAATAACAACAAAGTTTCACTTCTACAAGAGGAGAGTAAAAAGCTGTTTGTTAAGTTTTTAGAGAGTAACCATATAGGCTTTTTGGAGCTTAAAGATGGGACGCTTAAGCTATCTTTTGAAAATCTAAAAAGGCTTTTCAAGCTCTTAAAAGCCAATATGAGCAACAAACGCACCAATGCTTTAGCCTATAAAGAGGAGAGAAGAGTTCTACAAAAGATAAATCGACTCAAAGAGTTAAAGGTAAGTTTCAAAACCAATAACAATGATGAGTTTCAGACACTATATCTCTATTTAAATCACCCTATTATTGGTATGATAATAAGAGAGAAAAATCATAAAACTCTCTATTCGGTGATTTCTCATAAAAAATATAGTAGAGGTTTTGCCATTGTCTATAGGGTTGATTTTAAGCAGTTAAAAGTAAAGTCGATGATAAGAGTTCTAGTAGTAGATACCAATTTAACTTTAGTTGATGAGTTGGATTATTTTGAGTTTATAGCCAACTGTAGTGAATGTAAGACTAAACCAACTATAAATTTAGAGGAGTTAAAAGCCAAACTAAATACAAAAGTGATACACTCTATAGAGCAACACAAACGCATAGAGTCAGAGTCTCAAAACAGACTAATAGACATTAAAATAGACTCTATGAAAAACTATTTTGAGAAGCAGATAAGCAAGGTTAAGAGGTTACAAAAAAAGGTACATCAAGAAGACATTCAACGAATGAGAATTGGGGAGATTGAAAATTTGGAAAATCGAAGAGATGAGAAGATTTTGGAGTTGATGGGGCAGAAAGAGGGAAGTTTGGGGTTTGAGGTTTTGGGGAGTTTGGAGATAGGAGGGGATTGTGAATAAGATAGATATTAAAGGTTTTTTAGTTGCTAGAAAAAGGAAAGAAGAAGATAAAAAACAAATAAACATTGAAAATAAAAAAATTATTCAAACAAAATGGAATGGTATTTTAATTAATAAAGGAGAAAAACTTGTCAATGTAGGGAATAATAGCAAAGAGAATACAGTAGCTGTATCTATAGGCAAAAACTTAAAGCCTACTAAAAAAAAGAAATATCCTTGCCCTTATATTAATTATTGTAAAAAGAAGTTTAAATCAAAGGAAGCAGTTAAGCAACATGTTAAAGATGTGCATGAAAAAGATATAATAAGTCATGATATGTTTAAAATAGGAGAAATTTCAATAGAATTAGGAGTTTCAACTAATATTGTTCTGGAAAAAGCAAAAGAATTAAAGTTAAATGTTAGAACATCAAATAGTGAATTAAGTGTAGATGATGCAAACAAATTATTTGAATACATTCGAGGTAACCTAAAAGTCAATATAAATAATGAAAAAAAATCTTTTAGAATTGTGAAAAATAAGACAACTGAAAGATATCCTTGTTCATATAGTAATTGTAATAAATCATTTTCATCTAATATAGTACTAACTCAACATATTAAAGATGTGCATAAAAGAGAAAAAGAAAATCAAAATAAAGAAGATAAACTTTTAAATAATAAAGATAAAAAAATACGATGTGTTTATTGTGAAAAATCTTATACTAGAAGTGATCACTTAAATCATTTAAATTTATGTATTAAAAACTCTAAAGAACTTCGAGATTCAAAAAAAACTGTTCAACCACTTGAAGTTAAATGTCAATATTGTAATAAGTTAATTCATAAAGATTATGTTGATAATCATCGTAAGATTTGTTCTGAAACTAATTGTGAATATTGTGGTAAAAAACTAAAAAAAGATAACTATCAACAACATCTTAAAATATGTTCAAAATATAAAGAATTTGTATGGGAAAAAAATAGTTCTATAAAAGCAATTAGAGAAGAGTCAACTACTTTAAATAATATTGAAAAACATCAAGCCATAAAATATCAATATAGAGAAGATGAAGAGTTAGACCCTGATTTGATTGATGAGGAGGCATATCAAAAAACTTTTGGAACTCAATTAGATGACAAATCTCAACAGATAAGAGCTAGAGTAGCTTTTGAACATGAAAAAATTTACAAACAAGAAGAAGAGGATAAGAGTGAGATAAAAATATTTCTCTCAAAAATGTATAAAGGTTATTGTCAAGTTTGTGGATATACTTTTAAAAAGACAAATGGTGTAAACTCCTTTGAACGTTTTAATTGGAATGATAAGAGAGTTGTAAAAGTTAAAAAGAGTTTAGTTTCTACTGCTGATTCATTGTGTCTTTGTCGAAACTGTAGTGCCAATATAAAATGGGGTGCTTTTTATCCTAATTTTATTGATACGATTAGAGAGATAGAAGAGTTTAAAAATAAAAGTTATGATGAGATAAAAGAGAAATTACACAAAATTGTAGATAAAAATATTCCTAAAATTTTTGAACCACTTTTAGAATTTGATGATGTTTATGCTTTGGAAATTGAGCTAGATGGAAAACCTCGAAATATTTATTTTACAAATGAGCATTTATTGCAGTTTGTTACTTATTTGCAGAAAGAGGATGAGGTTGAGGAAGAGGTTATTGAAAAAAAGAGAGTAAAAGAGCAAAAAGCTAAAATAAGCTCTTTATCTAATGGGATTTATTCTTCTTATGAGTGGTTAAAGAGAGAGGAAACAATACCATTATCAGTTGCACAAGATTTTATCAGAAACAGTGCTTGGTGGTTAACTCATCCATCAGGAGCAGTTCGTGCTAAAAAACATGCTTATAATGTTTATAAGAATAGTGTACATGGTTGGGCTATAGATTTTGGAGCAAATAAGTTTTTGGTAGGTAAGGCTATAGAAAGATGTAAAGATGAAATAAATAAATATATTGAAGAATTTATTAATGGTAATAAATCAATAGAACTTGATAGTTTAAAAGCAAAGCTAAAAAAACATATTAGTGGAGCAGTTGCTACTTATAACAATGGTGAATATAGTGGTTATTATCCCATTGATGGAAATGATTTAATATTTGGCTCACAGGCTATTGATATAAAAGATGGTGCTAATTTTCTTATTAGAGAGTTAGGGCTTGATGAATTTTTGGAGGTTTAGAAAAAGGAAAAGATGTTGGAACAATATATTTATACTTATTTCAGTATATCAGCTAGAATTACAATTAAAAAAGCAATAAGCTCTATATTAATTTTTAGATTAATATTAATAGTAAAGTTCATATAGCCTCCTTATTAATGGGATAGCTTTTAATCCTACTGTTGTCTTATTGTTGTTTTTTTATTTCTTACTTTTATTTAAGTTGTTCCAACACAAAAGTATAGCTTATTTTTCTTTTGTTGAGATAGATGTGTTAAAAATATGACAATATGCTACATTTCCAACAAATTTAAATAATAAATGTTAAAATTGTAAAAAGAGAGGAAAAAGATGAACCTAAAAAACTTCAAATCAGGAACATTAAAAGAACAATACAAATATAAAAGCTTACTCGTCCCCAAACTCCAGTTTGGGGATGACTATTGGAGTAACAATAACAAATAGAGCAATAGTAACTCCCATATAAGACAACGAAGCAGGAGCTTCGTTGCCAGTCTAAACATCACTCAAAATTTCCTCGTAAAACCCAATTATATGACAATATGCCATATTTCTAACAAAAATTATTTTTTAATGTTAAACTACTCTATATTTATAAAAAGGATTTAGAGTGCAAAAAACAATCTTGACAAAAAACTACATTGTAAGTATAATGTAATGAAAGAGATACATTTTGAATGGGATGAAACCAAAGCAGAGATAAATCAGAAGAAACATCAAGTCACTTTTGAAGAAGCTATGACGGTGTTTTCTGATGAACTAGCCATTGAGTTTTACGATGAAGAACACTCAGAGTGGGAAGATAGGTTTTTGATGTTGGGACTGAGTAACAAATTAAATCTGCTTCTTATCTGTCACTGTTATCGTGAAAGCACAGGAAACATAAGAATTATTTCTGCGAGACAAGCAACTAAAAATGAATCTAAACATTACCATAGGAGATAAAAAAATGAAAGAAGAATACGATTTAAGTACCATGAAATCACGAGCTAACCCTTATGCTAAACAGTTAAAAAAACAAGTAACCATGAGATTAGAAGAAGATGTCATTCGCTACTTTAAAAAAATGGCAGAGGGAGTGGGTATACCTTATCAGAGCCTTATCAATCTTTATTTGAAAGATTGTGTCTCTTCTCATCGTGAGTTGAAGATGCAGTGGCAGTAGGTTTTATTTAGCCGTAGGTGTTGACCGTGTCACACGTCAAATCTTGGTTTGAATTTTATGGAGATTAAAAATTTAAATGTATGCCATATTTGGTTTTGTCGTGTGACATGGTCACACCTACGATTTTATGATAACATATAGTAAAGGTTAAGGCTCTAAAGTTAACTATGGAATTTTGTACTAAAAAAGGAGAGGGTCAAAGCCCTTTTATAAACAAAACTTAAAAATAGCTTCATTCCTAGTTATCTAATTTGATGATATTAACACCCTCTTTTTTCACTCCCATCATCTAAGAGTGTAAAAAAGAGGTGTTAAAACATTTAATCTATTTCTGATATACTTAAAATAAAGTGGATATTCAAAGTGCGACCTCTAAAATATTGGTATGAAATATAGTAATACATAAACTAAGTACTGATATAATAGATTTAACTAAGGAGTAAAGTATGCAAACATTACATTTAAGAGCAGAAAATGAAGTACTTGAAAAAATTGAGATACTTGATAACTTATCATTCAACATGGAAAAGAAAATGATATTAAAAGGTTTAAGTCAAGAAAAAAATGGCGAAACAATTTCTCATGATGATTTATGGAATGACCTTCTAAACTAATGAAAATTATTTATTCATCAGAAGTAAAAAATCAAAGAAAAAATTGAAATATTGGGTAAGTATCCATACATTGGTAAGGTAAACTCTACTATGGACAATGCAAATATTAGAGAGTTTGTTATTTTGGGTTATAAAGTTATTTATAAAATAAACGAGAAATCTATTACTATTTTAGCTATTTACAAATATATTGATTTTGATGAAAATGAATTAGGATAAGAGAGATTAAATTGATAGAAAAATTTAAAAAGAAAACCTCTTACCCTCTTTCAAATAAAAAAGCACTATAATAAACAATCAAAATATTTTAAACTAAAAGGATAAAAAATGCAAAAATATGAAAAACTTAAAGATGCTATTGGTCAGTCGTCAGTCTTGACAGATGATGAGAAAACCCAAAGTGTAAAACATATAGAAGAGTGGATTACAGAAGACCGAGCGTTTGGTCTGATTTATGATGAACTCGTAGAAGTGAGTGAAGCTTTTAAAGAGATATTTAAAGAGTTAGGTTTAGTTTAATTTAATTCTAAATAATCAGAACTTTCTGATACAATGCCGTTAATAAATTGTAGGGTACAATGGCAATCGTACCCTACGAATCTAAGGGCAACAAAGTGGCAACCACATCAAAAGAAATCAAACAACTATTAGAACAAAGAATCTTAGTAATAGACGGTGCAACAGGTACACAAATTCAAAACCTAGAAATCCCCCAAGACGCATGGCTAGATGCTAAAGGTGTAGACCAAGAGGGTTGTAATGAACTCCTAAACGCAACAGCTCCAAAACTCATGAGAGAAGTACATAATGCTTATGCCAAAGCAGGGGCAGACATCATAAAAACTAATACTTTTGGAACTATGCCTTGGGTACTTGATGAGTACGATATGGGAGAGCGATGTTATGAACTCTCTAAGCTTGGAGCCGAGATAGTTAAAGATGTTTGTGAGGAGTATAGTACTCCTGAAAAACCTCGTTTTGTTTTAGGTTCAATTGGACCTGGAACAAAATTGCCCTCTTTAGGACATATTCACTATGATGAGATGTATGAGGGTTATAAACTTACAGCACTTGGGCTAATAGATGGTGGTTGTGACATATTTATGTTAGAAACGTGTCAAGACCCCTTGCAGATAAAAGCAGCCTTACATGGTTGTGAAGCAGCAAATGCAGAGCGTGGAGTAAAACTTCCTATTATGGTCTCTGTAACCATTGAGCTTAGTGGAAGTATGCTTATTGGAACTGATGCTACGACTATTGTAACTATTTTAGAACCATTTGATATTTTATCTCTTGGGTTCAATTGTGGAACAGGTCCTGACCAAGTAAAAAAGCACTTACGTACACTTTCTGAACTTTGTAATATACCTATTTCTGTTCATGCAAATGCAGGGCTTCCTCAAAACAGAGGAGGGTACACCTACTACCCAATGGGACCAGATGAGTTTACTCAAAAGCAGTTAGAATTTACCGAGTTTGATGGAGTTTCATTTTTAGGAGGATGTTGTGGTACAACGCCACAGCACATTCATGCTCTGCAAAAAGCTGTTAGTTCAATGAAACCAAAGAAGCCTACTGGGTCTATTGAGCCTAGTATTGCTTCACTTTTTAATACCACAGAACTTTTTCAGGAACCAGCACCACTACTGATAGGTGAGCGTTCTAACTCTACAGGTTCAAAAGCCTTTAGAGAGCTTATTATCGCTTCTGATTATGAGGGAACACTTACCGTTGGTCAAGCACAAGTGCGTGATGGGGCTCACTGTCTTGATGTCAACGTAGAGTTTGCAGGGCGTGATGGTGCTGTAGATATGAAAGCAATTATGGAACTTTATAACCAAAAGATTCCATTGCCTTTAATGCCTGATGCAACTCGTGTTAATACAATGGAAGAGGGGTTAAAGTGTATTGGTGGGAAACCGATTATTAATTCTGTAAACCTTGAAGATGGAGAAGAGAAATTTCATGCTATTTGTAAGTTGGCTAAAAAGTATGGAACAGCCCTAGTATGTCTAACCATTGATGAGGTAGGAATGGCAAAGACCAAAGAGGACAAAGTAGCTCAAGCTGAACGTATGTATGATATGGCAGTAAATATTCATGGGATTGATCCTCGAAACCTTATTTTTGATATGTTGACCTTTACCGTTGGTTCAGGAGATTTGGAGTATCGTGATGCAGCGATTCAAACTTATGAAGCGATTAAAGAGTTACATATTCGACACCCTGAAGTAGGCTCAACTTTGGGGCTTTCAAATATCTCTTTTGGTTTGGCTATTAATGCACGACGTTATTTAAACTCGGTCTTTTTGCACCACTGTTTAGAGGTAGGGTTGACGACGGTTATTATTAACGTTAAACATATTGTACCTCTTTCTAAAATGAGCGATGCTGACCGTGAGATTTGTGAAGAGTTACTATTTAATCCTGATGACCAGTCACTATTTAAATTTATAGAACATTTTGCTGATGCTGTCATAGAAGATGAAGGTGCAGATGAAGCCTATGAAGCACTCTCTAGCGAAGAGAAGATTAAAAAACTACTAATGGATGGTGACAAAGAGAGAATGATTCCTCTTGTAGAAGAGGCACGAAAAGAGCTAAATCCTGATGATATTGTTAATGTCATTTTGATTGATGCTATGAAAGTAGTCGGAGAACTATTTGGAAGTGGACAGATGCAATTGCCATTTGTACTTCAATCTGCTGAGACGATGAAAGCTACGGTTGATTACTTAAATCCTTATTTGACGAAACAAGAGAAAGATACTGATACTACTTTGGTTATTGGTACGGTTAAGGGAGATGTTCACGATGTTGGGAAGAACTTGGTCGATATTATTCTCTCTAATAATGGATTTAAAGTCATTAACGTGGGAATTAAAGTTCAACTAGAGACTTATCTTGAAACAATGGAAGCAAACAATATTCAAGCCATTGGTATGTCTGGACTTTTGGTGAAATCAACAGCCGTGATGAAAGAGAACCTAGAGACCATGGCAGAGATGGGCATAACCATACCTGTACTTTTAGGTGGAGCAGCGTTGACACGAAGCTTTGTTGATGACTTCTGTAGACCTATCTATAAAGGTCCAATTTTTTACTGTCGTGATGCCTTTGATGGGGTGATTGCTATGAGTAGAATTGAGAAGTACAATGAAGACAATTCGATAGGACTTGATACACGAATGGCAGGAGATATGAACAAAGTAGAGAAAAAGGTTCAAAAGGAGATTGTTATTCCTCCTTTTAAAGAGTTGACAATGCCAGAAAAAGTAGAGATTCCCACTCCTCCATTTTGGGGAAGAAGAGTGCTTCAAAAAGAAGACTTAGATATGAATATGATATTTGATTGGGTCAATCAAAAAACCGTTACTAAAATGCATTGGGGTTACAAACGAGGAAAGATGGATCCTGTTGAGTATAAAAAGATGATGGAAGAGAAAGTTTTTCCTGCCTATGAGCGACTCAAACAGCAGTTTATAGATGAGGATTTGTTTGATCCAACGATTATTTATGGGTATTATCCTTGTAGAAGTAATGACCAAGAGTTGTATCTGTTTGATGAAAGTGAAGGGTGGAATGTAGATGCAAATGCTTCACGTGAGCCTTTTGAAGAGATAAAAGATAGACATACTGTAAAATTTGAGTTTCCAAGACAGAGAAAAAAGCCACACAGAGCGTTAAGTGACTTCTTTAGACATGACAGACATGATGTTATTGCTCTTACTTGTGTAAGTGCAGGTTCAAAATTTTCTGCTTATGAAAAAGAGCTTTACGACAAAGGCGAGTACTTAGAATACAACATGGTTCACGGCTTCTCTGTAGAGTTGGCAGAAGCTTTGGCAGAGGTAGCACATAAACAGATAAGAATGGATTGGGATATTTTAAAAGAAGATGAGGGTGCTACCTTGCGTGATGTAAGAATGCGACGTTATCATGGAGCTAGATACTCCTTTGGTTATCCTGCTTGTCCAGACTTAGAAGCAAGTCGAGAGCTGTTTGATGTTTTGAAACCTGAGGAGTTTGGAATAGAGCTTTCTGAAACCTTTCAGATACATCCAGAGCAGAGTACTTCTGCTTTGGTGGTTCATCATGTTGAGGCTAATTATTATAGTGTTTAGATATAATAGGTAAAATAAATTTCAAAGGTTTAATTATGAGAAGACATGTTTTACTAGGTTTATTGATATTAAGTTCATCTTTTAGTGGATGTGGTTCTAGTTCTACAAGTACTGGTAGTTGTGATTTTAAAATTGGTAATAAATGTGTTTTAGAGGAAGAAAAGAAAAATTTTGATTTATTAACTTCTAAACCATATTATAAAAAAATGACATATCATGAAGGTGAAACATATACCGAATGGGATTTTACAGAAGAAGCACTATATGAAACTACAAATTCTAATGGAATTAATGTGGCTTCTCGAACATATCCTTGGGGTTTAGAAAAAGATAAAGTATTAATTGATTTGGATGAAGGAGTTGAAAAATTTGAAGTTACAAAAATTAATGACTCAATGATAAAATTTTATGTTCCTGTTGATAATTGTACACAACTTTTTTATGATAATTCAGCAGATGCTCTTAATGATAATATAGAGTCTTGTTTATAAGGGACTATTTCATCAGGAGCATAAAACTCTCTAGTCTTAACTCGCTCCAAAACTCCAGTTTTGGAGTTACAATAACAAAATAAAGCTATTCTAACTCATCTAGAACTTCGTCACTAGTATTACGCATTCTCTTTAGACTTATTCCGATTACGACTTCTATTTCTAGAATTTGGTTTTTTCTTCTCTTCATTCCAATCACTCTCTGATGATTTTTTTTGTTTTGGTTTAGAGTTTCTTTTTTGACCTCCACCATGATTGCCTCTTCAAACCTAAGTTTTACAGATTCATATTGAATATTTGAGTTAACTTCGTAGCCTTTAACCACTTAGGCGTATAATAGCAGAAAAATTTAAAGGATAAGAGATGAATTCAATTTTTAGAATTGAGGATAAAAGCAAAATATATGAAGTTTTAGACAAAGCAGAGTATGGAACTTTGGCTGTAACATTAGATGATACTCCTTATGCTGTACCTTTAAATTTTGTACGCATAGAAGAGAATATTTATTTTCATGGAGCCTTGCAAAATAGAAAGATGAAGATGCTTACTAAAAATCCTAAAGTATCTTTTTCTGTAGTAGAGAATTACTCACTTATTGACTCTGACTTTAGTTCTACTGATGGCTTAGCATGTCCAGCGACACAGTTTTTTAAGTCAGTGAGTATAGATGGCATGATAAAGATAGTAGAGAGCAGGGAGGAGAAAGTATTGATGTTTGAAGCTCTAATGAAAAAGCTTCAACCCAAAGGAGGCTATAAATCTTTTAGTGATGAAGTCTATGATAAAGCGTTAAAGGCAACAGCCCTTTATAAACTTCTTCCTTCAACTATTTCATGTAAGTTTAAATTTGGACAACACCTTAGTCCAGAGCGATTTGAGAGAATAGTGAAGAGTTTGGAGAAGCGAGGGAGCAAGATAGATATGAGGACAATAGGGATAATGAAGGAAGAGAAAGGAGTAAAAGATGGAGTATAAAGTAGCAACCATTGATGATATAGATGCAACTCTAAAACTGCATGCTAAATATCAGATAGACACCATAGATGAAGCCGATAAAAAAGATGGTTTTGTCACTACAGCATTTAGCAAAGAGGAGCTAACCCAACTGATAGAACAGGAGCAGGGACTTTTTATTGCAAAAGAGGGAGATGAGGTCTTGGCATATGTGATGTCTGCTTCGTGGAACTTTTGGTCAAAGTGGGTGATGTTTCAGCATATGATAGCTGATCTACCAAGCCTAACTTATAAAGGGCAAGAGCTTAGTATAGAGAACTCCTATCAGTATGGACCTATTTGTATAGATAAATCGGTACGAGGCACAGAGGTGTTGGAGAAAATATTTAACTTTGCATTAGAGAAGATGTCGGAGCGATACCCTATACTCATAACCTTTGTGAATCAAATTAACCCACGCTCTTACCAAGCTCACCACCGAAAGCTTGGGTTAGATATTATACAAGAGTTTGAGTTTAATGGAAATTTGTATTGGGAGTTAGGTTGTTTAACCAAAAAATAGATTAATATGATAGAATTACATCTCAAATTTAAGGAGATAGCATGGGTAAACAGTATAAAGAGTTGAAAGAGAAAGATATAAAATTTATAAAAGAACAAAAGCTCTTTTATCTTGCTAGTTCATCAGGAGATGAAGTAAATCTTTCTCCTAAAGGTTATGATAGTATTCGAGTTCTAGATAGTGCTACTATTATTTTTATGAGTTATGCAGGAAGTGGAAACCGAACCTATACCGATGCTGTTAATGGTGGTGAATTTACACTACTCTTTAATGCTTTTGAGGGTAAACCAAGAATTCTTAGAATATTTGCACATGCAGAGGCGATAGAGCCTGACGAGGAGTTGTTTGACGAGTATTGCGAACTGTTTGGAGAGAAAGCCAGTTTGGTTCGTAATTTCTTTACATTCAGTATCTATGCTGTTGAGTCTAGTTGTGGTGAGTCTATACCTTATATGGAGTATAAAGGAGAGAGAAGTTCACTTAAAGAGTGGATGGTTAAAATGGATGATACAAAGAAGTTAGAAGCGTATAAAGAGAAGCACTTTACTCCACCCGACTTAAGTCGAGTGAAGTAGTGTCAGTTACTATTTAGTCTTTTTTTTTAGATTTTGTTTTTTTCTCTTCTGTAAGTTCTTTTTTTAGTTCTTTCTTTTCACGTTTCTTTTTTTTCAAATTTTTTAAGTACTGTTTAGCTGTCAATTCTTCACCTGCAACAATAACATGTGTAGCAATACCACGTTTACAGAGTTCTTTAGCATCCATCCAGTAGTCTTGACCTATAATCATTTTTTTAAATTCAAATTCAGTTAAAAAGCCTTTATTGACTATAAGATCATAGAAAAATCTTTCTAGTTTTTTAGAGGTATGATCTACATGACTTTTAACCTCTCCACCTTTACCATGAGAGCCATGAGAATAAGTATGGAACATTAGGTCAGAGTAGGGGTAAATCACACGCTTATCTGCCATACAAAAAAGCAATGCACCCATGCTGTATCCACGGTTGTCTAAGTAAGCAACAGTTCTACCTATAAATTTTTCTTGAATAATATTGAAAAACTGCATACCTTCATGAACAAACCCTCCACCAGAGTTAATCATAAACTCTAAATAGTCATTCTCTTTTGCTTCTCTAAGTTCGTTGAAGACAGAGTGTAGACCTTTTTTTAGTTCAAAAAATCTACCAATATATACTCTATAACGTTTATGTTTAGGAGTCACTTCATAGAGGTTTTTCTCTTTATTTACTACGCGTTTATGTTCAGGTATAAGCTCTGAATAGA
>JALWLW010000077.1 GCA_027081065.1 Campylobacteraceae bacterium | reverse complement strand
CCACCTTTAACCGATTTAGAGGCTTGTTTGGTTCTAATCACAAGCTCTGCATCACTTCCAAATTTAGTAACGGTTGCTCCTGCATATTTTTTATGCTTAGTGACAATGTCCCTTACTTTTTCAATGGGAGCGACACCCTCATACTTTACTTGAATAATTGTTCCACCAGCAAAGTCAATGCCGTAGTTTAAACCCTTAGTCGCTAACAGTACCAAAGAGGCAACCACAAGGAAAATAGAAACAACAGCAGTCTTTTTAGCATTCTGCATAAATCCTACGGATTCTTTATACTTAAATACTTCCATTATTTAACTCCCTTTGCATTTGCATCTTTTTTCATTCCAAACCAAAAACCAAGTTTTTTCTTGTCTATCTTAGGTAAAATCCATTGATAAATACCATGTGTTCCTAAAATTGCTGTTAACATTGACGCCAAAATACCAATACTAATGGTTAAAGCAAACCCTTTAATAGGTCCTGTTCCATAAGCAAAAAGTACCACAGCTGCAATGAGTGTGGTAACGTTTGCATCCCAAATTGCAGTAAAGGCATTGTTGTACCCTTGCTCAATGGACTTAGTAATGGATGAACCAGAGTGTAAAAGCTCACGAATACGCTCATTGATAATAACGTTTGCATCCACAGCCATACCCACTGTCAAGATGATCCCTGCCATACCAGGAAGTGTTAGTGTTGCTTCAAACATGGACATAACAGCCAAAATGAGAAACAAGTTTGCTACCAAGGCAACATTCGAGATAACTCCTGCCATACCATAGTAAAGTACCATGAAAACAATAACAGCTAAAAAACCAACTACCAATGCAATGATACTGGCTTTAATGTTGTCTGCCCCAAGGCTAGGTCCAATACTTCGTTGACTCTCTACTTGTACAGGAGCTAACAATGCACCAGAACGTAAGGCAATGGAAATATCGTTCGCTTCTTGTGGAGTAAATGCACCTGTAATTTGAACATTTCCTCCTCCAATTCTTTGAACAATATTTGGAGCTGTGTAAACCTCACTGTCTAAAACAACAGCCATGCGTTTACCGACTGATTTTTCAGTAAAGTCACCAAAAATCTTTGCCCCTTGTCCATTAAGTGAAAAAGTTACCATTGGTCGGTTTGTTTTCTCTTCATAGCCTACTTTAGCATCAGTTAACATTGAGCCATCTAAGATAGGTACAGAATAAAGTAAATACTTTATCTCTTTATTCTCAACATCTGGTAAGATAACATCTCCATAACTTTTAGCCTCTTCTTCACTCATAGAGTAAACCCGATTGGCTCGGTCTTCATCAACAGCCATCATTTGCAAGTGAGCAGCTTTAGCGATTAATGCTTTAATACGGTCTTCATCTTCTTGTGTTTTAATTCCAGGAACTTCTACTAAGATTCTCTCAGCTCCTTGCTTGGCTACTGTTGGTTCGGCCAGTCCAAACATATTTAAACGATTACGAATGGTCTCTACAGCTTGATCAATGGCAGCTTGTTTTGTTTTCTCTTTCAGCTCTTGTGTTAAATAGAGTTCATAAAGCATCCCTTTTTTAACCAATTGATATTCCGAAAAATTTTCAGCTAACATCGCCTCAACATTTTTAACATCGTCTTCATCTAAAAGTTCAAAAACAACTTTGTCACCATCTATTTTTAAACTATCATAAACAATATCATCATCATCTAAGTTATACTTTAATGATGTACCCATAGATTTAATTTTAGACTCTAAGGCAATTTCAGTCTTCACTGAAAGAAGCATATGCAACCCCCCTTGTAAGTCAAGACCAAGGGTAATCTTTTTGCCTTCATCACTTTGCGTTAGTGAAGGAATGGAAAAAACCACGCCAAACACAAAAGCAAAGAGAAAAACAACAACTCTATAATTTAAAGTTCCAATCATCTATGCATCTACCTTTTTGTTGACAAAAGCTTTATCAAGTTTCACAATTGATGTATCGTTCAGTTTGATTTTGATAAAATCTTCTTCAACTTTAACAACTTCAGCTAAAAGTCCACCTGACGTGACAATGTTGTCACCTTTTGTAAGTGCTTCTAACATGGCAGCATGTTCTTTTTGTTGCTTTTGCTGAGGTCGGATGATTAAAAAATAAAAAATAGCAAATAAAAAAATTAGGGGTAAAAATTGTCCTAGTTCTTGCATAAAGGAATCCTTTGGGTTTATATATAAAAATTAGCGATTATTTTACCATTAACAACATAACAAGAGGCTTTTTCATCGCCTTACTTAGTGCTGGGTCACTCTACCTTGATTGGTTCGGTTTTGTGAACTATTTTGTTAATACCATTCTAGGATTACTCACTTTTTATTATCTACTCCAAGCTGATAGAAAAGTCTGGTTTTGGTTTGGTTTTTTCATGACAACATTTTGCTTTTGGTGGATTTCTATGAGTTTTAAAAACTATGGTTTTGCTTGGGCAATTCCCATTGGTGTACTCTTTAGCTCCAGTATTTTTGCATTTATTTTTTTAGCCATCGCTAAATTAGCAGAGTATTTAGAAACTTATCATAAAATTTTAAATCTTACTTTTAAGACTTTAGCTCTGGTTTCTTTTTCATATATTCACCCTTTTGGTTTTGACTGGTACAAACCAGAACTGCTCTTTACCAACTCCTACATAGGCATAGAAAAATGGCAATTTGCCTTAGTATTATTTACGTTAAGCCTTAGTATTTACAAAAAGAATCTTCTTTTTTTACTATTTATTTTAGGTGCATACCCCTATGCCTCACATTTTCAAAAAACAACAAGACTAAGCCAAAATATTAAACTTACAAACTTTCATATTAATGTTACAGATAAATGGAAACCAGAACTACAACAAAAACATATTGGCATGGTCTTTACTGCAATTGACCAAGCCATTTATGAAAAAAAATCATTAGTTATTTTACCTGAATCCATTTTTGCCCTCTTTTTAAATAAACAACCCAAACTCATAGAGGCTTTACTTGAACGTTCCTATGAAATTAACATTGTTGTAGGTTCACTTTATTGGGATAACAACACCCCTCGAAACTCAACTTATATTTTTAAAAATGGTGAGTACTCTGTTGCAAATAAAGTTATTCTTGTACCATTTGGTGAAGCAAATCCTCTACCAAACTGGATGGGAACATGGATAAATGAACTCTTTTTCGATGGTGCTCCTGATTATGTAGCTGCAAAAGAGCCTATAGACTATCAAGTAGCTGGAAGAACCTATAGAAATGCCATTTGCTATGAAGCTTGTTCTGAACGCCTTTATGCAGGAAATCCTCAAAATATGATTGTTATTTCAAACAATGGCTGGGTAGCACCCTCTATTGAACCGACACAACAAAAAATACTTTTACAATATTATTCTAAAAAATATGGCACAACCATCTATCATTCGGTCAACATGTCCAAGTCTTACATTGTTCAGCAAGGAAGAGTTATTGATGTTGAGTAAACTCTTTATTACCCCTATTAAAGGCTACCAATACCTTTCGAAAATGCTACCAGCCTCCTGTCGTTATTACCCTACTTGTTCTGAGTATGCTAAATGGCAATTTGAGTTCAATAGAACAGACAAAGCTCTTTTTCAAACTACTTTTAGAATTTTACGTTGTAACCAACTTTTTGCAGGAGGAATTGACTATCCTATTATCAAATATAAACGACCTAATCTAATGAAACTTACCCAAGATATTCAAATAAACTATTGGATTATTCCTAAAAACAACAATCTATTTTATGTAGTAAAAGCTTTTAATCATGCATAAGTAAGCTTCCTTAAAAAAAAGCAATCAAAAGTAATTTAAAGCTCTCTTTTTTAACAATAATTGTGCAATAATCGTGTAAATAATTTATGAGGTTCTTAACAAAATGTCTATTACGCTTAGTTCTCCCCTTGACATGCACTTACATCTTCGAGATGAAGAGATGCTTAATACCGTAGCACCTCTTTCAGCTGAAAGTTTTTCAGGTGCAATTATCATGCCCAACTTAGTACCTCCCATCTCTACTAAAGAAGAGCTTTTAGCCTATAAAACACGCATTTTAAAAGCTTGTCACAATCATAACTTTAGACCTTATATGACCCTGTTTTTCCAACCAACTTATAGTAAAGAGTTTTTAGCTTCTATAAAAAGTGAACTAACAGCTATAAAACTCTATCCAGCAGGGATTACTACCAATTCAGAGGGTGGGTTAAATGGTTTTAATGTGGATGAGCTACGCCCTACGCTTGATGCCATGAGTGAACTAGAAATTCCTCTTTGTGTTCATGGAGAGACTAATGGCTTTGTAATGGATAGAGAAGCTGAATTTGTCTCTATTTATGAGATGTTAGCTACTAACTTTCCAAAACTAAAAATTATTATGGAGCATATTACCACCAAAGAGAGTGTAAAAGCACTTGATAAGTTTGATAATTTATATGCGACCATTACCCTTCATCATCTACTTATTACTCTTGATGATGTCGCTGGTGGAATGTTACAACCTCATTTATTTTGTAAACCTATAGCCAAACGCCCAGAAGATAGAGAGGCGTTAAGAAAAGTCGCACTTGAAGGTCATCCAAAAGTAATGTTTGGTTCAGACTCAGCCCCTCATCCTCAACATGCAAAAGAAGCTTGTGGGTGTGCTGCTGGTGTCTTTACAGCTCCCATTGCACTGCAAGTTTTAACAGAACTTTTTTTAGAATACTCCAGCATCGATAAACTTCAAGCTTTTATTTCAGACAATGCAAAAAATATTTATTCTAATATTAGCGTCTTAAATAAACAAGTTATACTAGAAGAAAAAGCATTTAAAGTTCCTCAAAAATATCAAGAGGTTGTTCCAATGTTTGCAGGAGAACTGCTCAAATATTCTATTGTAAAAATAAATCAGGAAGGTTAAATATGATACATGAAAATATAGAAGGCTTAATTGGAAATACTCCATTAATTAAACTTAATAAACTCTCAGAACTGACAGGGGCTACTATTTTAGGAAAATGTGAATTTATGAACCCTACTTCATCTGTTAAAGATAGAATTGCTATGAACATGATTAATGAAGCTCTAAAAACTGGTGTTATTGACCAAGATTCAACTATTATTGAACCAACTTCTGGAAATACAGGCATTGGTTTGGCAGCTATTTGTGCTGCAAAAGGCTTAAAACTCATACTTACCATGCCTGAATCTATGAGCATAGAACGTCGTAAACTTCTCATACATTTAGGGGCAAAAATTGTACTTACCCCTGCTTCTGATGGTATGGGAGGTGCAATAGCACGTGCTGCTACTCTAGCTGAAGAGATTAATGGTTATGTTTTACAACAATTTGATAATCTCAATAATCCAGAAATTCACCGTAAAACAACAGCCATTGAAATTTTAAAAGATTGTAACCATAAACTTGACTATTTTGTAGCAGCTGTTGGAACAGGAGGAACGCTAACGGGAACATCTGAAGTTTTAAAAAAGCATATTCCTACACTTAAAGCTGTAGCAGTTGAGCCATCTAATTCTCCTGTACTCTCAGGGGGAACATCTGGTCCTCATAAAATCCAAGGTATTGGAGCTGGTTTTGTACCAAATATTTTAAATACAAAAATATATGATGAAGTCATTCAAATATCAGATTCAGAGGCCATCAAATATGCTAAAGAGGTCGCCCTACAGGAAGGTTTACTTGTTGGTATTTCTGCTGGATCGAACATTGCAGCTACAGTTGAAATAGCTTCACGAGAAGAAAACAAAGGAAAGACCTTTGTTACAGTACTTTGTGATACTGCTGAGCGTTACCTCTCTACCGATTTATTTTAACCCTAATTTAAATGTCTACCAATCTTTTTGAAACCATTAAGATTGAAGATGGAAAAATCTTTAATCTTAAGTGGCATAACCAACGTTTTAACCAATCTCGGAAAGAACTTTTTAATAGTCATTTAATTATTGATTTAAAAAAATTTATTACTCCTCCAAAAACAGGGCTTTATCGCTGTAAAATTATTTACAATGAAACAATTCAATCCATTGAATATTTTCCTTATAAAATAAAAGAAATTAAAACTTTTAAAATTGTACCAAGTCAACTGAACTATAGCTATAAATATCTCAATAGAGTACCCTTTCAAAAACTTTTAAAAGCATATGATGAAATTATTATTGAAAAAAATGGTCTATTAACAGACACAACAATAGCCAATATCGCTTTTTTCGATGGAGAATCATGGCTCACACCCAAAAAACCTCTACTTGCAGGTACAACCAGAGCAAGACTTTTAGATGAAGGATTTTTGAAATTAGAAGATATTAAAAAAGAAAATATAAAAAATTATTCAAACTTTGCTTTAATGAATGCTATGATAGGATTTCGCATACAAAAGTCTGTACATATTCAGACATAAGGGAAAATCTATCATGTCCATAAGCAATCTCGAAAATTCAAAATATAAAGCATTAATGAAAGAGCATATTTTAGCTACGGTTGAATATCTGTTTGAAGCCAATCAAGAATTTGGTGTTGCCTGTGAAACATCTAATGTAAACTTTGAACCAGACTTACCTTCAAAACTAAAAGAGTCTTTACCTGAAATAACACTTTTTATGTTGGCAAATTACTCGTTTGAAACAGCCAGTATTGATGCACATTATATCTCATTTGAAGCTGGATTTGGATCAGAGAACTTTGCTTCATTAGTACATATACCATTATTGGCAATTAAACAACTTTTTGTAGATGAGTATCCAATACTTATCAATGTTACAACAGAAAAAAAAGAAGAAGAGCCAGAAGAGAATGAGCCAATAGATTCAATGGCTGCACTGCTTAACAATCCAGAGAATGCTAAGCTTTTAAAGAAGAAATAAAACGTTATCCAACGTCACACTTCCCTGCAATAATATAGTTAACCACATTATCAATAAATACATTATTTTTATTCTCTTTAGTATATGCAATAAAGAATGTTCGCTTCATTGTATAACCATAGATTCTTGACTCAAATAATTCACCACGTGCTACTTCATCTGCAATTGCATATTTTGAAATTACAGAAACAGTTGGCTTATCTGTACTCTGTTTTGCACGTTTAACGCTCTGTAGTGCTGCTGTACTATTTGAAACTTCTGAAAGTACATCAAAACTTTTACAAGAAACGCCTAACTCTTCAAATACTTCTGAAATTAGTTTTCTAGTATGTGAACCCTCTTCACGGCAAATCCATTTAAAGTCATATAACTCTTCTGTATTCACTGTTTTTGGTAATGGAGAACTTGAAAAAAGAACCAATTCATCATCAAACCATTCTCTATAAATTAAATCTGCATCCATTACAGGAGACTCAATTAAACCGACATCAAACTTACGGTCTTTAAGCCCCTCAACAATAGTATCACTCATATCAATACTAAGTGTTACATCATTTCCAATACTCTCACCAATAGAGTTTAAACACTCACCTGGAATCACATAAGAACCAATGGTATAAGAAGCTGCTAATCTAAAAGTCATCTCTTTTTTTATAATCTTTAAAACATCTTTTTCAAGGCTAAGAATTGACTTTTCTAATTGGGTCACTACTTTATATAACTCATCACCCTCAGCTGTTAATTTAATACCATTTTTCTTTCTATCGATAATTTTTGCTTCTAAATAATTTTCAATATATTTTATCTGCTGAGTTACAGCTGGTTGAGAAATTCCTAGTTTAGCCGATGCCTTAGAAAAACTACGTTCTCTTGCTACCGTTAAAAAAGTCTCCATTTTCACAAAATCTTTTAACATTTAAATACCTTATTATGCAATTTATTATAATTATTATATCAATTTATATTTAAAGTTGATATAAGCTATATGAATATTTTAAAATATTTATAAAAAATATTTATATTTTACTCAGTTATATAGCACGAACTTATACTCCTACCCCTTTAAAACTAGAGGATATTTAACCATAAAAGTGTTATAATAAATTAAAAAGTAATTAAATGCAAGAAGTTATAGAAGCCTTAAATGATGCTCAACAAGATGCTGTTAAACATATAGATGGGCCTCTTCTTATTTTAGCTGGAGCTGGTTCTGGTAAAACAAAAACCTTAACCACAAGACTTGCCTACCTCATCGCTGAGGTAGGCATTGACCCTCTTAATACACTCACCCTAACCTTTACCAATAAAGCTGCAGCTGAAATGCGTGAACGTGCCTCTAAGCTTATTCCAACTGGCTCGTCCATGCCTCTTCTTTGTACCTTTCATAAATTTGGGTTACTCTTTTTAAAATTCAATATCGAAAAACTTGGACGAGCAAATAATTTTGTTATTATTGATACCGATGATAGAAAACGTATTTTAAAACGTATTGCTAAAGAGCATAATATTGACTTAAATATATCATTTATCTCTTCAGAAATTTCTAAGTATAAGAATACATTATTAACAGCTGAAGAAATTCTAAAGAAAGCAGAACTCCCTGACTACCGTAAAATAGCTACTATTTACAAAGATTATGAAGCTGAAATCATTGAGAATAACCTAATCGACTTTGATGACCTACTCATGCTAACTTATCAAATTTTAGAAAAAGATGATGACTTACGTAAAGAGACTTCTAATCGTTACCAATATATTATGGTAGATGAGTACCAAGATACCAATGAATTACAATTTAAACTTTTAGAACTTTTAGCTTCCGAACACAACAATCTTTGTGTTGTAGGAGACGATGACCAAAGTATCTATGGTTGGCGTGGTGCAAACATACGAAATATTTTAGAGTTTTCTGAGCGTTTCAACAACTGTAAGACAGTAAAACTTGAAATTAACTATCGTTCTACCACCCCTATTCTTCAAGCAGCCAATGAACTCATAGAACATAATTCTCAAAGAATTGGAAAAAAGCTTAGCTCTTTCAAAGGAGATGGTGACAAAGTAAAACTTCTACACTCTTTAGATGAATCTTTAGAATCCAGAGGTATTGCCAAAGAGATTAAAGCCCTTTTAACCAAAGGGGTCTCATCAGATGAAATAGCTGTTCTGTACCGAATTAATGCCCTTTCTCGTTCACTAGAAGAGGGCTTTACAAAAGAAGAATTACCGTTTAAACTCTTGGGTGGTATGCGTTTTTATGATCGAGCTGAGATAAAAGATATGATTTCTTATTTTAGAGTTTTTGCAAACCCAAATGATGACTTTTCTTTAGAACGCATCATCAACAAACCTAAACGTGCCATTGGAAAAGTGACTGTTGAAAAACTCAAAAAAGCAGCATTTGAAAAAAAATGTTCTATTTTTACTTTAATAAAAGAAGATGATATAACAAGCATAGTTTCTAAAAAAGCTGCTTCTTCATTAATCAAATTTGTTGAACATCTAGAGCTTTTACAAAGTGAAATTGAACACTCTTTACATAACTTCATAGAACTTTTTGAAGATACTATTGGTCTAAAAAAATATTATGCTGCCATGGTCGATGGAACAGAACGCGTTCAAAATATTGACGAATTCATTGGTTTTTTCAGAGAAGCTATTAGCACAACCCCTAACCTTCCCCTTGATGTTTTTCTAAATGATATCTCACTACAGAGTGACCAAGACAACATTGATGAAAATGCCATCACCATCATGAGTATCCATGCCTCAAAAGGCTTAGAGTTTGAACATCTCTATGTCATTGGACTAGAAGAGGAGTTCTTTCCTCTTCTAGGTGATAGCTGTAACATGGAAGAAGAGCGTCGTTTAGGCTATGTTGCCATTACCAGAGCCAAATCTGACCTCACCCTTTGTTATGTTGACTCACGTTTTTACAAAGGTCAAAGAAAACGTATCGATAAAAGTAGATTTTTAGGAGAAGCAGGACTAATCCAAGGTGAAGCACTTAAACTCTCTAAAGTACCAAGCTATAAAATAGGTGACTTAGTCAAACATAAAATCTTTGGCATAGGTCGTGTACAAGCAGCCAATAAATCAGGTAAAGAGTACAAACTAAAAATAAATTTTGGTGGAAGTAAAAGAGAAATTTTGAGCTCTTTTGTACAATCGGTATAAATGAACAGATTATTTGTCGTAAACAAGCCCATCTTCCGTTCATCTAATGGATACATGGGGTATGTAAAAAGAAAATACAACACCAAAAAAGTAGGCTTTTCAGGTACACTTGACCCCTTTGCCACAGGTTGCCTTATTGTTGCTACAGGGCAGTACCCAAAACTGTTTCAGTACCTCAAAAAAACACCCAAAACCTACGCAGCGACCCTTTGGCTAGGAGCAAACTCTCAAAGTCTTGATATTGAAAATGTAGATTCTGTAAAAACCATAGAGAAACTAGAAGAAGATAAGATAAACAAAGTACTTGAAAGTTTAAAAGGTGAACTCACCTATTACCCACCTAAATTTTCAGCTAAAAAAATTAATGGCAAAAGAGCTTACGACTTAGCACGAGCAGGAGAAGAGGTCAATTTAAAACAAATCACTTCTACCATTTATGATATAAAACTCATAAACTATAGTCATCCTTTTGTACATTTTGAAGCTACCGTATCGGAAGGCACTTATATTCGTTCTTTGGGTGCTATTATCTCTGATACACTACAAGTAGATGGCACACTTTCTAGCTTAAAACGCCTCAATGAAGGAGCTTTTTTTTATGATAACGAAAAAGCCCTTGACCCTCTAAAGTTTTTAAAAATCCCTCAAAACATCTATAGAGGTGACCCAGAGTTTTTAGAATTGGGTAAAAAAATCTATTTAGAATACTTTGAAACTAAAAAAGATGGGACTTACTGGGTTGAGACAGATGACTTTTTTTCTGTGATTGAGATTCTTGATGGTGAGATTAACTATAAACTAAACAGGGTGCATAAATTTAAAAGTAAGCATTAAACCTATTTCAAATCCTCAGACCAAAAAAACTCTATCCACCCTTTTGGCTCTTTTATGTACCATGTAGGTTTTATAGTTGCTGTTGGTTTGTAAAAAATGGAAGCAGTTAAAAAAGTAACTTTAGGGTACTTAGCTTCTAATACTTTTAAAACCTCTAGCAAAGTATCGCCAGAGTCTACAATGTCATCGACTATTAAAACTTTTTGATTCTCTTGTAACTCTGGTACATTAAAAACTTTGACCTTATCTAATTTTTGTGTATCTTCATAGCCAATGGTATTGATGGCGTAAACTTCACGAATGTCGTAAAACTCACCCAACATCTGCCCCATACATAGCCCACCCCGTGAAATAGGCATGAGAACGTCAAAGGTTTGGTCTATTTTTTGAATAAGTACTTTTAAATCTTCTCGAAACTCATCATAGGGGTAATAAACTTTTTCCATAGACTAATTTTTGGCTTTTAATTCTTTGGCTTTAGCATAGGCATCGCCAACTGCTTCCATCATGGCATTACGAACTGAGCCACGTTCAAGTGCTGCGTAACCTGCTGCTGTTGTTCCTGCTGGACTCATGACACCATCTTTTATATCTGCTGGATTATCATGTAAAATCAATGCACCAAAACCTTCAAAAAGACCTGCTACTAAATCTTGTGCATCAGCTCGTTTAAGCCCTTGCTGTACGGCACCATCTGCTAGAGCTTCAGCTACCAGTGCCAAATAGGCAGGACCAGAACCTGCAACACCTGTAGCGATGTCTAACTCATTTTCAGAACTTAGCCACAAACTTTTACCTATTTTGTCAAAGATGTCAATGGCTTGCTCTTTTAAACTCTCATCACCTGTAATGGTCGTCATTGACTTTAAATGACTTGCTCCCAAATTTGGCATGGTACGAATGTATTTCTCAGCACTTATCTGTGACTTTAAACTCTCTATGGATGTTCCTGCTAAGACAGAGTAAAGTGCATTGGCACTTCCTTTTAGTTTTGGGGCTAAATCGGTTAAAGAGTAAGGCTTAACACAAAGTACAATGTTCATACCCGTTATATCTTCACTCTGCTCTAAAACTCTTGTAGAGATTTGAGGTAGTGCCTCTTGTAATGCTTTTAAAGAAGTCTCATTTCTACCTAGCACTTCTATGTCGTAAGAACTCACCAAACCTTCAATGAGAGCTTTTGCCATGTTACCGTTACCTATAAATGTTAATTTCAATCTTTTACCTTTTAACTTTATTTTTTAATAATGATACTTACAAGATACAATACTAATAGCCTCATCATCAACCATATAAACTAAACGATGCTCATCTGTAATTCTACGTGACCAACATCCAGCTAATTCATATTTTAGAGGTTCAGGTTTTCCTATGCCCTCAAAAGGTTCTCTTTTAATCTCTTTGAGTAAACTATTAATCTTTTTTAAAACTTTTTTGTCGGTAGATTGCCATGAGCAATACTCATCCCAAGATTTTTCACTCCAAATTAGTTTCATTCTAAAAGGTCTCGTTCTATGCCTTTACCAGCTCTTAACTCTGCTAACGATTCTAAAAGATTTTCACGATTAGCAGGAGAACGTAAAAGATAGTTTGTTTCAGTTAATGCATTGTAGTCATCAAGGGAAATAACAACCACACTCTCTTTACCTTTTCGATGAATAACTACCTCTTCATTGTCTAAATAGACCGAATCAAACATCGCTTTTATGTTATTTCTAGCTTCTGTCAAACTAAGTACTTGCATTTTATGCTCCTATTATGTTCATAATTATGTACATAGTATAGAGTATTTCATAAAATTTGTCAAATAACTTAAGCGTGTACTTCTAACTCATTATACAAAGAGTCACGCTCAACTGCTGTAAAGCCAGAACTTTTAATAAGCTCTATAAACTCTTCTAAATTCATACCTTTAGCACTTTTTGCCCCAGCTGCTGACTGTATGGACTCTTTTTCTATTGTTCCATCCAAGTCATCACAACCAAACTCTTGGGCGATGAGTGCTAGGTTTATGGAAGCTGTAACCCAATAAGCTTTAATGTGAGGAATGTTATCAAGCATAATCCGTGAAATAGCATAGGTTTTTAAAATCTCTTGACCACTTGGAAAGTTACAGTTCTTCATGTAGTTGTTTTCACGTTGATACACCAAAGGAATAAAAGCATTAAAGCCGTTTGTTCTGTCTTGTACATCTCGTAAGCGTATCATGTGGTCAATTCGGTGAGCTCGTGTTTCAACATGACCAAAAAGCATGGTAGCATTACTCTCTTTGCCTTTATTATGCCATCGTTCATGGATGTCCAACCACTGCTCTGAAGTAACCTTTCCTTTACAAAGGTATTCACGTACTTTTTCATCAAATATTTCAGCTCCACCACCTGGCATGGAGTCTACGCCGTTTTCTATCATGAGGTCTAAAACTTCATCGTAAGAGATGCCATACTGACGTGTTAAAAAATCTATCTCTGCAGCAGTCATGGCTTTTATGTGTAAGTTAGGGTATTTCTCTTTTATCTTTCTAAAAGCCCCCATGTACCAATCTACACCATCGTTAGGATTGTGTGCTGAGACAATATGCATCTCTTTTGCACCAATTTCTACTGACTTGTCTACTATTTCTAAAATCTGCTCATGACTCATAGTGTATTGGTTTGGATTTTTACGTGTAGCCGAATAAGCACAAAACTTACAAACATCAGCACATACATTGGTAGGATTGATGTGACGATTAATGTTAAAGTAAGACTTTTTCCCATACTTCTCTTGGCGAATCTCATCGGCTAGTTCTCCAAGGGTAAATAAATCTAACTCATATAGAGCTTCACCCTCTTCTTGTGTTAGTCTAATTTTGTGTTTTACTTTTTCAATTAAGGTCATTTTTTATCCAAAATATTTTCTGTTATTATACACTATTAGCGTTAAGGACGGCTAGATTAAATATTTTGTTAAAAAAGTTATATTTATTTATAAGTAAGTTATATATTTCTTATTTGGAAACAGTTATTGATATTTATTGATTTATATTTACAATATAACCTTATATAAAGTTTTTAAATGTATAATTCTAAACTTTTTATTTTAAGGATTATTAATGTTTTTAAGTAAGAAATTTTTAATTTTATTGACTGTAATTTTAACAAATATCTTCTCACCTGCTCAAGATTTTGGCTTTTATCAAAACATTTATATTGAGCAAGTTGCTAAAGCACAATTAGGTAAAAAATATGTATGGGGTGGAAATGGTCGACGAGGTTATGACTGTTCAGGTTTCACCAAAGAAGTTTTTGAGCAAAATGGTATTGAAATTCCAAGAAACTCATGGAAACAAGCTAAGGTTGGTAAAAAAGTTAGCCTAAGAAATCTAAGAAAAGGTGACCTTGTCTTTTTCAACTCTAAACATCAAAAACGTGTTAACCATGTAGGTATCTATCTTGGTCATGGAAAATTTATTCATGCAAGTAGATTTCACCGTAAAATTGTCATATCTCCTTTACGAGAGTATAAACGTTACTTTAAGTGGGGCACACGTTTAACATAAAGTTCGGTGTTACTGAACCTACGCTTCCAAAAACTCTTCAACCAAGGCACACACTTCATCAATGGCTTGGGTGGCTGGTAAATAAAACTTATGTTTAAAAGCTCGGTCATGATAGTCATCGACATCTAAATTGTTTAAAATAGAATTTTGAACCGACCGTGCCATGGTGGCTGTGTCTATAACTTGCCCAGATGTTCCAATGACTACCACCATTTGAGCTTCACTATAAAGTTTGCTTAAGTGGACATACTCAGGGGCAGCTTCTCCAAACATTACCACATTATGACGAATGTTAGCCGAATCACATACAGGGCAAATAGTGCCCTCTTGGCTTTTATAACCTATAGGAAAAACTGTGCTACAATCTTCACAACGTAAGTCCGTTAATGTTCCATGCAAATGTACCACCTCTTTACATCCAGCTCTCTCTAACATATCATCTACATTTTGTGTAAGCATTACAATGTTATCAGAGTAAGCATTTTTAAGCTCTGCCAATCTTTTGTGAGCATGGTTTGGCTCTTTTTGTTCTATGTCTGCTCGACGTGCATCATAAAAATCTAAAACCAATTGACGGTCTCTTCTAAAGCCATCCACAGAACAAACATCTTCTACTTTATACTCCTCCCAAAGACCATTGGTATCTCTAAAAGTTCTTATGCCCGACTCAGCAGATAGACCTGCTCCACTTACGATGTATACTTTTTTATTCTTCATTTTTTTCTTCCTCTTTTAGTGTATTGTTACCTAACATCATAATAGCAAATGAAACCAATGTTCCTATCACCATCATAATGGCAAAGTCGACTTTAATTTCAGTTAAGTTTCCTATTATATAAGGCTGTAAAAAAAGTACCGTTAAAAATCCACCTATTAATGCCCAAAGTACCGTAGTCTCATTTCCTCTGTTGGTAAAAATAGCTGCCCCATAGACACCTAAAAGTGAAGCATACGCAAATGCCATCACACCCAATGCAAAACTAAGTAAGGGCAAGGCTGAGTACTGTTGCCAATAAAATGACAACATCCCCATGGCTGAAAGTAGCAGAGCAAAGACAATCACCATAAAACGACTGGCTTTTAAGTAGTGTTTTTCATCTTTGCTATTATTTGAAATCCACGGTCGGTAAATGTCTTCAATGGCAACGGAGGACATGGCTGAAAGTACCGAGTTAGTAGAAGAGAGTGCTGCTGCGATTGCCCCTACGGTCACTAAACCTCTTAAGCCTTCTGGCATTTCATTTAAGATGTAGAGCATGAAAATCTTAACAGATTGTCCATCGATATTTTGGTCAACACAAGCTGACTTCATTGAGCTAAGTTCGGGGTGTTGATAAAACAAGTAAAGCAAAAGCCCAATGGCTAAAAAAAGAAATGCCACAGGAATGGTAAACACAATAGAATAGATAAGCGACTTAGCTCCTTCTTCTTTATTTTTACAAGTAAGTACTCTTTGTGTCATGTCTTGATCTAATCCATAGGCTGCGATGTTAAGTAAAAACCATCCTGTCAAGAGTGTCCAAACAGTAAAACCACCTGAAAAAGAGAAGTCTACCAATTTCAATTTATTGTTCTCAGATAAAGTACTGACAATAGTAGAAAAATCACTGTTCAATGAATAATATAAATAGACTAAGACAGCCACACCAGCCCCAACATAAGTAATGGCTTGAATAATGTCTGAAAAGATGACCGACTTTACCCCTCCAAAATAGGTATAGCCTAAAGCCCCTATCATTAAGATGGCTATGGAGATGGCAATGTGAACAGCTAAAATATCTGAAAAGAGTATCATCGAAATTGCCAATGCCCCAATGTAGAGTCTCGCCCCAGAAGCAAAAAGACGCCCTACTAAAAACATAATCCCTGCGTAACGTTTTGAAGTTTCACCATAACGATGGGCTAAATACTCATACACCGTAATGGCATTAATGGCATAAAATTTAGGCACTAACACTTTAGAGACAAATAAAATGGCTAAAAATGCTGAAAAATAAAACCCTAAAAAAGTTAAATCATGTTTATATGAGTACTCAGGACCACCCAAAAAAGTAGCTGCTGACTGTGAAGTTGCCAACACAGAGAGTGCTACAGCAAATATGGGCATGACATTGCCACCTGTAAAATAATCTCTTGATGTCTTAACTTTTGTTTTACTTAGGATAACAGTAGTAAATATTAAAATTAAGAAATAAGAAGAAAATATCATCCAATCTAATGATGTAAAATTTGATTGCATTATCAACCTTTATGCAATTTTTTTGATTATATCCAAAGGGAACTTTGAGCTTATATTAACTTCTAACAAGCAATACTATTTTTTATAATGCTCTAGTTTTTATTGTTAATATGCTCCATTTTTCTTGTTACGAGAGTCAACAGTTAACTATATTTTGGGATACTCCACATATAATACACAATTTAAAACGACCAACAAGATATAATATAATATAATTTAACATTAATTAAGATATTTAAGGAAACAGGACAAATAATGAGAATTTTGCTCAATTTTATAATTTTATTATTAAGTATTAATTATGCCTATGCAGATATTGAAACATCAAAAAATAAAATTACTAAAAAAAAGAAAATCATTGCGAAACAAAGAATCCAATGTAATATGACTGTAAAATATAAAGTACGCCCCAAACCAGTTGATGAATTTAGCAAAGTTCTTTCTGAAGGTATTTTATATGGTAGAATTAGAACCAATACCTTTATTTTTGATGGTGGACCCGATGACATTAGTCACTACTCTATAGGAATGGGTGGTAACCTAACCTACAAAAGTGCTAGGTATAAAGGTTTTGCTTTTACTTCAGGTCTATATACTTCTCAAAACCCCAATAAAGTACAAAAAGATGAATTAAGCAATTATCGTTATGGTAAAGATACATTCTCTCGTCATGCTGTAGCTACTAAAGGAAGAGATGGAATGACAGCCCTAACAGAAAATTATCTATCTTATAAAAAACATAGAGCTGAACTAAAAATTGGACGTTTTTTAATAGAAAGCTATATGCTAAAGTCCCATGATACAAAGATGATTCCTGTTGCTTTTGAAGGGGCAAATTTAAATATTAGAACTTTTCCTAATACAAAAATACAATTAGCTTATATTACTAAAATGAAATTGCGTGACCATGAAAATTTCCATAGAGTTCTAGCTTATAATGATGATTCTTCTAACCCTTATGCAAAATGGACAGAAAATGATGATGGAGCAATGCACCGAGGAATTACAACCTCTAAATTAGATGCTAAAGGCATAAAAGACCGTATTATTGTTATTGAAGGTAAAAATAGTAGCATTAAAAATACAACCCTTCAATTTTCTTATACAGCCTTACCTGAACTGGTATCCTCATTAATGATTGAGGGAGGCTACAAATTTAAATTGGACAATGGTCTAAAAATCAAACCAGCCATTCGCTATACTCATCAATTTGATGATGGTGCAGGTGCTATTGGAGGAGCTAACTTAAAGACAAATACCACAGGATATAGTAATCCTAATAGTTTAGAAAATGCAATTTTATCTTCTAGGCTAGATTTTATTTATGGTGCTGGTTCAATACGTATTGGTTATTCTGATGTAAAAGATGGAGGAGATATTATTGCACCATGGCATGCACAACCTACAGGTGGTTATAGCCGACAAATGTCAGGTATGAACTGGTATGCTAATACACAAACCACGATGTTCAGAGCCGATTATGATTTTTCAAAAGCTGGATTGATTGAAGGTATTCGTATTATGACCCGTTATACCATTCAAGATTTTGATGACAATAAACCAGGCACAACAGCTGATTCTAATATCTTTACCTTTGATATTGTAAAACGTTTTAAAGATAACCCTAATCTTATGTTCAAAATGCGTACAGCTTTTGTACGAGAAGACCATAAAGTAGCCAACATAGATGGTACGTTTAAAAAAGACCCAACATATAATGCTGTACGTTTAGAAATGAATTATCTCTTTTAACTCCCTTACTTAAGATATTATAGTTCAAGACTTCCTTGCACTATAATATTCTCTCCCTCACCATTTTTTAGATACCATAACAAAAAATAAATCATAACATAAAGAAGAAAAATGAGCCAAGCACAAGCCATACACCTAAAAGATTACCAAGAACCAAACTTCAGCATAGACTCCGTAGAACTTACCTTTGAACTTTTTGAAGAGTATACCCTTGTTAACTCTTGTCTAAAGATTACAAAACTAAATGAGCAAATAACAACGTTAGAACTCAATAGTATTGACTTAGAACTGGAACAAATTTCTATTGATGAGCAAGAGCTAGAGAGAGCAAACTATAACTATGAAAATGAACTGCTAAGCATTCATAATGTTCCTCAACACTTCACCTTAAAAATTCAAAACAAAATCTACCCAGCGTCCAATACAGAGCTTGAAGGGCTATATCTCTCAGGGGGTATCTTTTGTACCCAAAATGAGCCTGAAGGATTTAGACGCATTACCCCCTACTTAGACAAGCCCGATTCTCTTTCTGTTTTTACCACCACCATCATCGCAGATGCCACCAAATATCCCCTACTTTTAAGCAATGGAAACAAAGCCTCTGATGTCACACCACTAGAGAACAACCGACACAGCATGACATGGCATGACCCACACCCTAAACCCTCTTACCTATTTGCTTTAGTCGCAGGAAATTTAGGCGTAGTTTCTGATGAATTTACCACAGCTTCTGGAAACAGAGTGGAACTCAACATCTATTGTGACTTAGGCAATGAATCCAAATGTCACCATGCCATGAAATCACTCAAAGAAGCGATGATTTGGGATGAAGAGAAATATGGTCGAGAGTATGACCTAGACATCTATAACATCGTAGCCGTCGATGCCTTTAACATGGGGGCAATGGAGAACAAAGGGCTAAACATCTTTAACACTTCAGCTGTACTTGCCGACCCCGATGTGGCAACGGATGAAAACTTTATGCGTATTCAAAGCATTATTGCTCATGAGTACTTTCACAACTGGACAGGAAACAGAGTTACTTGTAAAAATTGGTTTCAACTTACGCTAAAAGAGGGGCTAACGGTATTTCGTGACCAATGTTTCTCAGCTGACTTAAACTCCAAAGAGGTACAACGCATTAACGATGTCAAAGACCTAAGAGCTTACCAATTTGTAGAAGATGCTTCACCTACAGCTCACCCCATTCAGCCCAAGTCTTACCTGAGCATGAATAACTTTTACACAGCTACTGTCTATGAAAAAGGGGCAGAAGTGATTCGTATGATTCACACCCTTATAGGAGAAGAGGCTTACCGAAAAGCGATGGACTTGTACTTTGATACCTTTGATGGACAAGCCGTGACAACTCAAGACTTTTTATGGGCTATGGCAACAGCTTCTGCTCATGACTTAACACAATTTGAAAGATGGTACGAGCAATCAGGAACACCTAGCCTTAAAGTGACTGATAGTTATGAAGAGGGTATCTATAGCCTTACTTTAAAGCAGATTATCCCCAATGCTGTGGATGGGACGGAACAAAAGCCTTATTATTTTCCTTTTAAAATCGCCCTACTCAATGTGCAAGGAGAAGAGATGTTAGAAAAAACATTAATTGTTTCTAAAAAAGAAGAGACATTTACGTTTGATAACCTCAATGAGAAACCTCATCTCTCTTTAAACCGTGACTTTTCTGCTCCTGTTATTGTGGAGTATACTAATGCCAACTATCCTTTTTTAATGCAATATGAGACCAACAGTTTTGCTCAATACGATGCTACGCAAACTTTTGCTGTTCAAACCGTAGAAAAAATCATGCAAGGCGAAAAAGTAGATACAAGATTCATAGAAGCTTACGGAAAAATTTTAGCCTTAGATACTGACCTCTCTTTTAAAGCACTACTTTTAGAACTGCCTTCCGTCTCTACACTCATACAAGGAAAAGAAAATATTGACTTTGAAGTCATTGAAGAGGCAAGAGAGACACTAAGTATTACCATTGCCTCAACTTACAAAGAACAACTTTTAGCCCTTTACCATGAACATCATGAGCCTAAATCTGGTATTGAACGTAATGAGATGGCAAAACGTAGCATTAAAAACATTGCACTTTCACTGCTAAGTCTCTTAGATGAAAAAGAGACCATAGAACTTGCCCAAACACAATACGTAGCATCACACTCAATGTCTGACCGTATGGTAGCCTTAAGCATTATCGAAAATTCTAAAAAACATTACGAAGAGCATGAACTACTCCATTTTTACCTAAAGTATAAAGAAGATACTTTGGTCATGAACAAATATCTAGCTATTAAAGCCTCATCTCAAAGAGAGGGCTTACTCCAACGTGTCCAAACCTTAGAAAAAGATGAGGTCTATGATGTCAAAGTACCTAACCTTGTACGTGCATTGATTGGGTCATTTTTAGGAAATTACAAATATTTTCATGCCAAAGATGGTTCAGGTTATAAGTTTATGGCAAAAAAAATCATAGAGATAGATGCCATTAACGCCCAAATGGCTTCACGACTAGCTGGTGGCTTTAAACTCTATAAAAAAATGAATACTAAAAACCAAGAATTAATGAAAACAGCACTAGAAAAAATCATCTCTACAGAGGGACTCTCTAAAAATAGCTTTGAGATTGTCAATAAAATTTTAAATAGTTGATACCAATAAAACAAAAAATAAATAAAAATAAAAAATTATTTACTTTTAATATAATATAAATTTTATTATACTATAATTCCATCTCAAACAATATATATTATTATAAATTTTTAATAATATATATTAAAATATCTTATATATTACAACAGGAAATAGTATGAAAAAAAAATTATTAGTAACTCTATTGGTCATAACAATAGGAACAGTATACGCAAGTAATCACATAAATGTTCAGAAAAATAAAACCGTTAAAAAACATTTTACACAAATGAGTACTACTGAACTACAAAAAGAGGTTGAAAAACTTGCCAATGCAAACAAACTTCCTTTTGAAATGGGTCTTGAACTTATGAAAAGATGGCAAACAGAGGGTAAAAGTCGCGTAAACTAGCGATTGACCCCTTTAGAGAATAACTTAATTTTACATTGGGTATCATGTCAATGTGAATCTAAAAAAATCCCTCAAACCCATAAAGAAAAAACTTCAAAACAAAAACAAACTTTTCACAACCATAAAACATGTCTACCCTCACCTTTGCCAATTTTCAAATGAAGAGATTTTAGATTATTACCAAGTTCACTCCCTACAAGAGCTTGAAACGCATATTGAACACATTAAAAAAGTGCTCAAAACACAGATAGAAAACCATGAAGAAGAGCGTGAAAATATTAGTACCTGTTTTTGCTTAGACTCACGAGGTGACTTTAAATACCTTTACGCTTCTAAAAAAGAAGCCCAAGAACAAATACTTTTTAGCCAAAAAACCAAACGAATTAAGCTTAGCCTTTATGCTTGTCCTTTTCATTGTGGTTGGCATTTATCTAAAACATAGTAGACTTCTTACTTATAAATTTTAATAGACAATCGTCTACGCTAGAGGACACAACATGGGCCTATTTGGGAACAATAACAATAATGAAAATGAATTTGACACCGACATCATGGATGAAGAGATTATAGAAGAGGATGTAAAAGACCGTATTACTTATTGGATACTTAAAATCATCATTGAAATGGGTGGGCATAAACGTTTTATTGACTCTGACAATGATTTTGAACATGAAGACATGGCAACTTTTTTAGGCTTGGAAAAATATGTTGAGTTTGACTATGACGATTTTAACCGTACCGAACCCCTACTTTTACTGAAAAAACGTCTTAAAGCCCTTAGAAAAAAAGCACCGTTTGGCTCTTCAGCACAGCTTAGAGCAAACATTGAAAAACTCTCTGAACTCATTGTACTTACCCCTTATGAAAAACAAGTTTTAGAGTTTGTCATTTTGCTTAAACAGTATGACATTCTTGAGAATGCCTTAAGTCTTTTAGGTGGGGAGCTCAACACTTCTCGTGCCAAACGTATTTTAAATGTACTGCTAGAGATTCCTTTGGAACATATTAATGAAATGTTCGCCACCCATTCAACCTTTAGCCGTTCTGCCATTTTAACCTTGCATTCAGAAGAAGACTACTCTTTAGGGGCAAAGCTTAGACTCATAAACTATGAGTTTGCTGATAACATGCTCAATCTCGATGAAGATATCACAGAGATGATAAAAGACTCTGTGCGTCTTTCAGAAAAAGGAACACTTAACATTACTGATTACTCTTACATAAAGAGTGATTTAGAGATTTTAATGCCTTTTTTAAATAAAGCACTTGATGAAAAATTAAAAGGCGTTAACATTTTACTCTATGGTCTTCCTGGAACAGGTAAAACAGAACTCTCTAAAACCATTGCTGAGGTTCTAGGCACTAAACTCTACGAAATTTCTTACGCCGACCGAGAAGGTGACCCTATTGAAGGAGAGGCAAGGCTTAGACTCTACAAAACAGCCCAAGCACTCTTTTTTAACAACCGAACGCTACTTATGTATGATGAGGCTGAAGATATCTTTGAAAGCTATGAAGCTAGTTTTTTCATGATGCCCAAACAGCAAAGCGATAAAGCATGGTTAAACAAAGTATTAGAGACCAACAATGTCCCAACCATTTGGATTACCAACAACATTGGAAGCATTGACAATGCTATCATACGACGTTTTGACATGAGCATTGAGCTACCTATTCCCTCTAAGACCCAACGCATGGAGATTATTAAAAAATACTCTAACAACATTTTAAATGAACAAGAGATAGAAGTACTATCAGAACATGAAAACATTGCTCCTGCTCTTATCTCTTCTGCTGTCAAAGTTGCTGAACATTTACCTGAGAAACAAAAAAACAAAGCCTTTATGCAACTGCTAAACAACACCCTGAAAGCCCAAGGTTACGAGGAGGTCAACAAAAACAAAGCAGCAGCCCTACCTAGTAACTACAGTTTAGAATTTGTTAATACAGATGCCAATCTTGAAGAGTTAGTCGAGGGAATTAAAGAACATAAAAGTGCTAGAATCTGTCTTTACGGACAATCTGGTACAGGAAAAAGTGCTTTTGCCAAACACTTAGCCAAAATGTTAGACAAACCTTTTGTTATAAAATCTGGCTCATCGCTCATTAGTAAATGGGTAGGAGAGACCGAGAAAAACATTGCCAATGCTTTTAGAGAAGCCATGGAAGAAGAAGCCGTACTCATCTTTGATGAAGTAGATGGTTTTCTAGCTGAAAGGGGTCAAGCCAAAGTAAATTGGGAAGTCACCCAAGTAAATGAAATGCTAGTACAAATGGAAAAGTTTGACGGCATCTTTGTTGCTACAACCAATCTCATCGACCACCTTGATCAAGCCAGTTTGCGTCGTTTTGATTTAAAATTAGAGTTTAAAACTTTAGCACCTAAACAGATAGAAAAAATATTTATCTCTTATGCTAAAGAGTTAAATATAGAAGTACCTACAGAGTCTGAGCTTCATGAGATGCGTTCATTTAAGAAACTAACCCCTGGGGATTTTGCGACTATTAGCCGTCAAAGTAAGTTTAAAAAGATTGATTCTACCTCTGAGTTTATTAAGCGACTAAAAGAGGAGATGAAACTTAAAAAAGAGCAAAATGGCTCTTCTATGGGGTTTATTAATTAGATTATCTCCAACCTAAATGCTCGGGTTGGTCTCTAAATTTTTCCGTTACAGGTATTTCTAGTGTCATACCTTTGTGAAGCTGACGATTTTGACCAATAATCTCTTTATTGGCATTGTAAATCACTTCACTCTCTTTAGCATCTCCGTAATAACTTGAGGCTAAATCTTCAAGTGTTACATCATTTGAACTAATGGTGATATTAATCCATGTACCTGCCAATGTTGTTGTTAACAAAAGTGCTATAAGCACCCCTATTTTTATAAGTCCATTTTTCATTTCTATTTCCTTTTGTAAAAGTGAGCTTATAGTATACAATTTAATTATTAGATTTTTATTAGTTTTTCTTATCTTTTTTTATTTCTTTATCTTTCAAATCATAACGGTGCCCATTCTCATCAAACTTACGCCTAAAATTTCCTCGTATAATCGCAAAAGTCATGATGCTAAATAAGACAATAGCAATAACATAAAATATATCTCCAATACTCATCTACTACTCCTCTAATGTATTAGCAATGGTTATTTTTTCAAAACCATCATAATTTTGACGTAAAGCTTCATAGGTCACAATACCTGTAGCAACGCCAAGATTGAGGCTTCTTCCTTTTCCACCCATAGGAATCGTGATACATCGCTCTTTATTCGCTAAAAGTACCTCTTCTCTTATGCCTTTGGTTTCTGAACCAAACAAAATAAAATCATCTTTTTTAAAATGTGCATTAAAATAAAGTTTATCCGTTTTAGTTGTCGCTAAATGGGTATTGTCATCAATGGGGTGTGCTTTTAAAAATGCATCGAAATTCTCCCAAACTACCAAATCTAGCTCTTTCCAATAGTCAAGTCCTGCTCGTGTAACAGCTTTGTCATCAATGTCAAAACCTAATGGTTTGACAAGATGCAATGTTGCTCCTAAATTAACACATAATCTACCTATTGTTCCTGTATTGGGTGGAATTTGTGGTTCAACTAACACAATGTTAAACATAGTTACTCCTAATGTATGACTTTCGTTTTTTTACTTATCTTAGCTATAATAAAATTCATTCAATCAAAAAAGGATTTTCATGAAACAAATTTTTAAACAGATAATTGCTGCTGGTATTCTAGCACTTTTATTCATAGGATGTTCTAAAGCACCCATTACAGGTAGAAATCAACTCATTATGGTCTCTCCACAACAAGAACTAGCACTGGGCTTTGAAAGTGCTAAACAAGTTTTAGAGACAGAAAAAGTAAGTAGCGATCCACAAAAAAATGCAATGGTTAAGCGTATTGGTCAACGTATTGCACAAACAACAGAAGCTTTACATAAAGTGAATTATACATGGGAATTTTTTGTAATAGATAATGATGAAGAGGCGAATGCATTTTGTCTTCCTGGAGGAAAAGTTTTTGTCTATACAGGTCTTTTTAAATATGCAACCAATGATGATGAATTAGCAGCCGTAATGGGTCATGAAATTGCTCATGCCTTAGCACGTCACGGTGCTGAACGAATGAGTTCTGGACAACTACAACAAATAAGTGGACAAGTACTAGGTGCTGTCATGCAAAGCCAAGGAAACACTGCCAATACAGCTATTGCTATGCAGGCATTTGGTATTGGTACACAACTGGGTGTTATGTTACCTCACTCACGAACACAAGAGTATGAAGCTGACCATATAGGTTTAATTTTAGCTGCAAAATCTGGTTACGATCCACGTTCTGCTCTTGCTTTTTGGGAAAAGTTTGGTGCAAGTGGAGAGACACCACCTGAATACCTCTCTACCCACCCTGCTCCAAGCAATCGTATTGCAGAAATAAAAGCGTTATTACCCAAAACCATACCTATGTATGAAGCTGCAAAACGTTAATTTATCTTTTACATATCAAAACGCTAAGAAAGTTTGTTTAATAACAGACTTTCTTATCTGATACTACCCCTATATTCCTACTACCAAATTGATCTTGTAACTCATAAATCTCACTGCGTTTCATTTTTCCCAAGGAATTAAAGTAGTTTCCATTCAGATATTGACTTTTTTGAGCCTGTGAACGTAAAGTATTACCTTTTAAAACAGCATACTGATAAGGTTCATAATCTCTTAAACCTTTCAAATTTTTAGCTCTTTTTAAATTATTTAAGCCTTTATAAAAATAGGATTTCCCCGTTAAATGTCTCGAAATATCATTTTTATCTGTCATCTGACGCATCTCTGCCATGTAACGTTTATAGTCATTATAGTACCTACAGTCAACATCATTACTATGCAAAGAATTTTGACACTTAGTTAAACTTCCAGATTTATACGCAATAACAGAACTATCAATGGACTTACCAATACGATGATAATGCACAAATTTATTGGCTAACTTAACCAAACTTGCTTTAACGGAAAAAGGATTACTCGGTTCTCCATACATCATGTAGTAATGTAATGTCAATTGCGTTGGACCAAAAGCCCCTGTGGTAGAGACAGCAAAAATATTTCCTCGTGATTCCAAGTAAGTAATAACGGTCAAAAGTTTATAGGCTTTTGACTCAGAAATATTTAAAATACGTGCAAAAGAAGAGGCTACCTCATCATATTCATACTCAAACAGAGCTATGAACCTTGCAAACTGTTCACGGTCTCCTACTTTCCCTTTTCTAATACCAAATGTTCTTTCTGCTTTAGAAACACGTTCACGACTTAATTGCATGTCTACCCCATTATGAACATAAGCCCAACGAATAAGAGGATAAAGATAATGTACATCATGCAGCATACCTCTTTTGGCTAACTGATGATAAAAATTATTTTGAGATACTGCAGAAGCAAAGCCTTTTTGTCTTTGAAAACAAGAAAACTCTTTTGGCGTTACTTTGGCATGATGTTTTGTAAAATAATTGTTAAAGAAAGTAAACGTTTTAAAAAAAGCCTTATCATCGACCAACATCGCTCTCCATCTATTTTTATAAGCATTCTTACTTAAACCTTTAGGGTAAAGCACTGTGTCAAAATAGATTTTTTGAGCTGTAGACAAATGCTTATAAAAACTCTTCTGACAAGCAGCGTTATCTATAAAAAAGGCTTCAATTGAGGGACTATTTTGTATTTTGTATTGCCAAACTGTATTACTGGTGGAACAAGTGGCAAACAACAATTCATTAAAAAAAAGTAGCAGTAGGATGTTTAGTAAAATTTTTTTCATAATAATTCTTTTTTGGGAATTATAACAAAAGTTAATTAGCGATATACTCTTTTTTATGAAAAATAAAATAAACTTACTCCTTCTCCTTAGCCTCTCTTTCTCGATGATAAACTGTAGTGGGAAAAACAAATCCACTACAGTACCTAACAACACGGTTCATATAACGCCTACACCTAAAAACCCTCCTAGCCTTGGTAGACGTATTGATGAACCTACTCCGACCATTTTAACCAGACCTAGAGTAAATACAGAACAAAGAGCTACATCCATGACCCAACAAAGAGGAAAAGAGGGTGAAAGCTATTTTTCTAAAAAGTTTAACCTGCCTAATAGCATCAAAGAGACCTCTGGACTTATTAAGCTAGACCATAGGCTATGGACATTAAATGACAGTGGTGGAGAAGCTGCACTCTACCAAATAAGTGAAAAAAATGGACATATTTTAAAAAAACTCACCATTAGCAATGCACGAAATTATGATTGGGAAGATATTGCCTATGATGAGACTTATGTTTACATCGGTGACTTTGGAAATAATCGTGGAAATCGTAGAGAACTTAAAATATATAAAATACCCCGTACAGCACTTAGAACACAAAAAAACATAAGGGCTGAAGTTATTGATTTTAACTACAATGACCAAAAAGATTTTAGGTCAAGACCTCAAAAAAACAATTATGACTGCGAAGCCATGGTTGCCCATAATGGGAAACTTTATCTTTTTTCTAAAAATTGGGAAAACCAAAAAACCCGTCTCTATGAGTTAAGTACTCATGCTGGAAGACAACAAGCAAAATACTTAAGTACTTTTAACATTCAAGGTATGGTTACAGGAGCAAGTATTAACGAAGAGTTAGACATATTATTACTCACGACTTACTCTTCTCTTTTAAATGTTAATGTATGGGCGTTTAGCAATTACCACGGCAATAACTTTTTCAATGGCAATGCAAAACGTCTTAACTTTAAAAGTCCACTCCAAGGTCAAGTAGAAGGCATCACCTTTAAAGAGAACTACAAAGCCTACTTAAGCAGTGAAGCTTTTAGCAAGTATATCTTCTCTTTTGATGCCACCCTTTATGAGTTAGACTTTTCTGATGAATTTGAGTAGTTTGAATGTATGAGAAGTATAAACCAAGTAATATTCTAAGGATTTAGTAATTAGAGTGAGGGTAAATGTTCATTTCCAATCCAAACAAATAGTAAATAAACTATCATTGTTATTACTGGTGCCATTAGTGCTAACCAAATAAATTTACCTTTTAAAACATAATAAATTGTTCCAGCATAAGCAATCACAATGGCTAGAGTATGTGTTAAAAAGAGAGGAGTAAGCGAACGCATAATGTTACCAACAATGGCTAAGGTAATCACAGCCCACAGTAATAAAAAAGAGATAATAAGTTTTTTTAAATTACTATCTTCTTTGTACATTACATAAGCAAGTGCTGCGACAATAAGTGGGGCTAAGACTAATAAGTACTTCATACATCTCTCCTTAAATTTTTTCTACAACCTCTATACCAAGAATATCTAACCCTTTTTTAATAACTGCTGCTGTTAAAGTAGCTAATTGTAAACGACTCATTTTTGTAGCCTCTTCAACATCATCTCTTAAAATTGGATTTAACTCATAAAATTTCATAAATATGGTAACAACATCATAAAGATACGAGGTAATGGTATGAGGTGTGGCTTCAATAGAAGCTTTTACTAAAGTATCTTCAAACTTTAAAAGCATAAGAGCTAAACGATGTTCTATCTCATTGCCAATTATAATCTTACCTTTAATCTCTGCATTATGTTTACGTAAAATAGATTGAATTCTTGCATAAGCATATTGCAGGTAAAGCGAAGTATTTCCTTCAAAACTTATCATCTTCTCTAAGTTAAAGATGTAATTTGACTCACGGCTAATACTTAAGTCAGCATACTTAACAGCCCCAATTCCAATAACCTTGGCTACTTGATCTAATGCTTCATCTGAATGAACATCTCTATCTTTAATAGCTTCTTTTGCTCGAATAACAGCTTCATCTAGTAAGTCTACAAGTTTAATTGTTCCACCATCTCGTGTTTTAAAAGGTTTTCCTCCTTTGTCCATCATTGTTCCAAAACCAATGTGTTCTAAGGCTACCTCTTCACGTACCATTCCTGCTTGTTTGGCAATGGTAAAGACCTGTTTAAAATGCTGTGCTTGACGTGCATCTACCACGTAACAAATACGGTCAGCTTTTAGCTCTTTGTCTCTAAAGTTTAACGCTGCTAAGTCTGTTGTGGCATACAAATACCCTCCGTCACCTTTTTGTACAATAATTGGTGTTTCATCATCACCTAAAAAGACACATTCAGCTCCATTGGAAGTAGTAGAAATTCCTTTTTCTTTAAGTGTTTCAATCACTTGTGGTAGTTGTTCATTATAAAAACTCTCTGCTCTTACATCTTCACGTGTCAAGTTTACATTTAACTTCTCATACACCTCTTCACAATGCCCCAATGATGCATTAATAAAGCTTTGCCATAACGTTAAACAATGTTCATCACCACTTTGAATCTTAACCACATAATCTCGTGCTTTATTGGCAAATTCTTCACTCTCATCAAATCTAACTTTGGCATCTTTGTAAAACTGTTCTAAATCTTTAAGTTCAGTTGCTGTACCATCTGCCCCTTTTTCTTCAAGGTGAGCAATAAGCATTCCAAACTGTGTTCCCCAGTCGCCAATGTGATTTTGACGAATAACCTCATCTCCTAAAAACTCTAAAAGTGTTGAGAGGGTATCTCCAATAATACTTGAACGTAAATGCCCCACGTGCATCTGCTTTGCCATGTTAGGTCCAGAGTAATCAACCACTACCCTTTTAGCTTTTTCAACTTGCCCTACTCCGACTCTCTCATCCTCTAAAATGGCTGTGGTTTGTTCACTAAGCCAATCATTATTGAGCCAAATATTTATAAATCCAGGTCCTGCTACTTCTACTTTTTCTATCATATCTGTTGTATCTATATGTTCAACTACATTTGTAGCAATCTCTCTTGGATTCTTCTTTAACTGTTTGGCAAGTTTCATCACACCATTATATTGGTAATCACCAAACTCTGGTTTTGTTGCATCTGAGATTACAATTTCGTCAGCTTGGATATTGGCATCTTTTAATGCATTTTCAATTATTTTACTAAGTTCTAATTTGATTTTCATTTTTGTTCCGTAGTAGATAAGTAGAGTTGTATTAAATTATATAATACTTCAAAGAGAGTATTTTTAAGATAATGCATCCATTGACGATAGTCAACGCTCCAGCGTTTGCATTGTCTTTAAAATACTCTCTTTAGAGTACAAAAACCTTAAGCAAGGTGCAATAAAATGACACCTTACAGTATAAAACTATGCTTGTTTTGTAGTCGTCTCTTTAACGTCTGCAGCAACTTCTTTTACTTCTTCTTTGATTTCTTTTACAGCTTCTTTGGCGTCTGCTACTGTATCGTCCTCTTTAACAGCCGATTTAAAATCTTTGATACCTTTACCAATACCTTTTGCTAATTCTGGTATTTTTTTACCTCCAAAAAGTAGTATTACTACTCCAACGATAACAGCTAATTCAATTCCACCTGGCATATTTAAAATCCTTTTCTCTTATATTTTTTCATGTTTTACATGATTAATTACTAGATTATACTCTATTTTAGTTAATTATCCCAAATTTTAACCAAATTTTCTAATTCTTCAAAACTTTGTTTCAATCTAGCAGCATTCGCAATAAGTGAAAACTCTTTAGCTGCCTTTGGAATTTCATCGTTAATAATGACAAAATCAAATTCATGAACAGCTTTAATCTCTTCTTTAGCATTCAAAACACGACGTTCAATAATAGACTTATCATCCGTAGCCCTTGCATAGAGACGTTTTTCAAGTTCACGAAGTGTTGGGGGAGTAATAAAAGCAGAAGTGACATAGTCTCCCATTTTAGCACGTACCAAACGATGTCCTTGAACATCAATATCAAAGATGACCAACTTCCCCTCTTTTAATGCTTCTTTTACAGGCTTTAATGACGTCCCATAATAATTTCCATGTACCGTGGCATACTCTAAAAACTCACCTGCTTTAATGCCCTCTTCAAAGGCTTCATGTGTGACAAAATAGTAATCTACTCCATCCTTCTCACCTGTACGTGGCTGTCGTGTTGTGGTTGAAATAGAGAAATAAAACTCACCAATACTATCACTTGCATGGTTTATAATGGTACTTTTCCCAGCCCCAGAAGGACCCGAAAGTACTAAAATAGCCCCTTGCATTATTTTTTTAATTTAGGAAATTTGATTTTAATATTAACAGTAGCTCCAGCTAAAAGTTCACGTAAACTTTGAACTGGCATCGTTGCTAAAGATTTAGCAATATCAGTAGAATCTATATGTGGAGTATCTACATCAGCTACCTTGGCAACAGCTTCTTCTTTTACAGGTTCTTCAGCTAAAGCTGCAGTTGGTATAGGTGGCATTAAATCTTCTAAGCTCATATCATTCTCATGATCTTCAGTTAAAATACCTTTAATATTTTCAATCTCTGATTTATCTAAAATTTTAGTTTCGATTTTTTCTTCCTCTACTTTTACTTCTTCAACTTTTTCAATAGGTTCTAATACCTCATCTAACTCAAGTTCATCCAAAGCTTCTGATGTTTCTGATATTTCTAATGTTTCTAAAGTAACCTCTTCTTTATCTTCAGATTTAGCAGTAGAAAAAAGATCATCATCTAATGAAGGAACATCATCACTTAAATCTAAGTCAAAGAGATCATTCTCTAAAGCATCATCTTTTTTCTCTACCACTTTTTCTTCTTTTAACGCAAAATCATCTTCTATTTCAAGTTCTAATTTTGACGCATCATCAAATAGTTCATCATCTAAACTATTAATGCTTAAAGGAAAAGCTTCTTCGAGTTTATCATCAAAACTTAAATCATCCTCTACTTCTTTAGCTTTTTCATCTTCAATCACAGTAGCTACAGGCTCTACTTTTTTCTCTTCTAACCCGTCTAAATCAAAAAGCTCTTCTCTATTAGACTCTTTCGCATCAGCAATTACATCAAAATGGCTTACTTCATCTAAATTCTCTTTAGCATCCTCAAGCTCTTCAATTGATCTAATGACAGCTGATACTTCAGAGGGTAAAAAAGGTTTTAAAATTGAAAGATCAAAAGAAGATTTTTCTTCTTCATCTCCATCAGCATAAAAAAGTACTGACTTTTGTGTTGTAATATTTTCAGCAATAACGTCTTTTACATCTTTAGTCCATGAATCTGCATCTACAAATACAATATCATAAGTATTTGAATTAAGTTCTGTTACTTCTTGAATTTCATCAATTTCTATCTCTTCTTTTCTTGCACTAAGTGCCGTTAAACGTGATACTACTGGATTATTGTTTATTAATAATATTTTCATTTTTACTCCATAGTCCTAACTGGTTATTAAATTTTATTAATAATTCTAGTATAATTCCCGTTCAATTAAGTTTAATCAACTTTTTTTATAAATATAATATTAATTTAAACTATTAAAAAAAATTTACAATAATATTTTTAAACATAATAAAGTGTCACTTTGTTGATAATTACTATCCCCTATTGAAAGGCTACTTTGTGCTTGAACTATTTATTGAAACCATTTTTAATATGGGTTACATTGGTTTCTTTTTTTACATGATATTAGTGGGAACATTCATTCCTTTACCCACACAACTCATCTTACTCCCAGCTGGTTATTTAGCTTCACAAGGCAAACTTGATATTACGACTATTATACTGGTCACAGCAATGGGAACAACAGTAGGAGCGACTATTAATTACTTGATGGCAAAGAAAATCTCAAAAAAATTCATGTCTCCAGAAAAAGTCAACAAAGTTAAAAAGTTCTTCTCTAAATATGGAAAGCTCTCCGTAGCTTTAGCCCCACTCACTTTTGGCTTAGGACAGTACATCTCTATTCCAGCAGGTATGGCAAAAATGGATTTACGTTGGTTTCTTCCTCTTATTTTCACCTCCAATGCTCTTTGGAGTTTTGCCATGTTAATGTTAGGCTATTTGTTTGGAAATGATGCCTCTTCTAAAGTTCTCTATATTAGTTTGACAGGTATGACTATTGTTATTGTTACCATTAGTATATTTGTTTACAAAGAGTTAAAAAGTTATTAAAAAGTGACAGATGGCTATAATGCCAAAAATATTCCCTAAACTCATACATTATTAAAGGATTCCCATGTCAACTTACATATTTGGACATACCACACCAGACTCTGACTCTATTGTTGGAGCATACTCACTTAGCTACTTAAAAAATCAACTCGGAGAAGATTGTATTCCTACGCGTCAGGGTGAGATTAACCCTGAGACGGCTTTCATATTAAATCGTTTTGGATTTGAGCAACCTATGCTAAAAACAAGCTATGCAGGTGAAAATGTTTACCTCATTGACTTTATGGAAAGCTCACAAAGTCCAGAGGACATTAACGAAGCTACTATCTTAGGTATTGTAGACCATCATAAATTAGGCGACCTAAAAACATCTACCCCACTTGAGATGTGGGTACGCCCTGTTGGTTGTTCAAACACCATTGTAAAACAGATGTTTGACATTTACAATGTAGAAATCCCAAAAGACTTAGCAGGTATGATGCTCTGTGCTATTCTCTCTGATACCGTTATCTTCAAGTCTCCAACTTGTACCAAAGAAGACACAAAAGCAGTTAAAGAATTAGCCGAAATAGCAGAAATAGAAGACCCAAAAGCACTGGGAATGGAAATGTTCATCGTAAAATCAAACGTACTAAATGACACTAAAGAAGCTTTAGTTCGTAGAGACTTCAAAGAGTTCAACATGGGTGGTGAAAAAGTAGGCATAGGACAACTAGAAGTGGTTGACCTATCTGTATTTGATGAGATGAAAGATGAACTTTTTGAAGCAATGCAGAAAGTAAAAGATGAAAATAACAGACATACGCTAATACTTCTTCTAACAGACATCATGCAAGAGGGTTCACAACTATTAGTACTCTCAGATGAGCCATCAAAAGTAGAAACTGCATTTAACATTAAATTAGAAAACAATCAAGTTTGGCTTCCAAAAGTTATGAGCCGTAAAAAACAAGTTATTCCTTTTTTAGAGGGACAATTTTAGAGGGTTAAACCCCTCTTACTTCTTTTCTTCTGCTATCTTATGCATGATATACGCTGAAGTTGGAACATCCACACTGTTAATATGCAACACTATCCACTCAGGCGACTTACGAATAAAGTTTGTCACCTTATCAATGTCACCAAAACTTTTCCATTGTTTAATTGTAATATCCAAATCCATTAAAAAGATGTCATGTGCTGTTTTATGCATATCATACGTAGGAAAATCATACTTTCTCATAAGACGTTCCTCATTGGAAAAGTGTTCTTTTACATGCACTAGATATTCATCTATCTTACTTTCCAATGCAGACAACTTAGCTTCTGTTTTGTCTAGCTGATAATAAGTAGCGAGTTTATCTACTTCATTCAAAATTGCTATCTCTGATTCATGTGTATCTTGCATCTCATCAAAATCTAAATGTTCAACTGATTCTACGTAAAGTAATGCCATGGGAAGTCCTTATTATTTTCTTATGATGTAATTGTAAAGAAAAAGGCTTGGGTTTGTCTTGATATTTATCAAGAGAAGATTAACTCTCTAAAAGTAATGCTAATAATTTATCAGAAACCCTAAAGTCAACCTCTCTCAACTCATCAACTATCTCAATGATTTCAGAAGAGCAGAGATAATTCTTCTTTTTATAAACCAACAGTATACCAATTAACCCAATGGCTTTTAAGCCAAAAGAAAGAGCTATGTTTTTACCTCTTTTTTCATCTATAATCAGCACCAAATCCTGCTCTTCTGCCAATACAATAGATTCTGACTCTCCTAAGTCCAAACGAATTAGTAACTCTTTGACTTTTTTAATGTTTTCAACTTCTCTGACCGTAACTTTTGACATTTCAATGTACTCATCTAAAACTCGCTTAGCAGACTTTTGAACCGTTACTTCACTGTAGACAGCAGGGGTAATTATGATTGTATCTGAAAATTTAAAAAGCAGTTCAAAGCGTTCTATGTTAAGTAAGGAGATAAGCGTGGTACTATCAGAAATGACAACTGAGTTTAAAACCATCTACTAGCCTCAGCCTCAATACTCTCTACATCATCTTCTATCCATGTAATATTTAAACTGTTAAGTAGGCTCATGGCTTCTTTTTTGGGTATTTCCAACATTTCACTCATCTTACCAAGAGAGATTATCTCCATCTTATACAGCTCTATCGCAACTGTTTTTTTAACACCAATAGAGAAAACATCATCATTTAGTGGAAGGGTAATGCCTATGGGTTTACCATGTCGTGTTACAAAAACAGAACTCCCTTCATCAAGATATTTGGTCATAAATGATGGATTATTTTTTAAATCTCTTATTGCCACACTGTGCATAATGTTCCTTTTACTACGTTTTGTAGGAACATTATAGCTTTATTTGGCTTAAAAAAATTATTCATTAGCTCGTTTACAACAGGAGTTGTAAAGTTTTTGTTTTTGATACTATCATTAATTTAAAATATCTATAAAAGATAAACTATATAGACTAAGAAAAATAAATCCTAAAACACTTAACGGTAAACTAATTATCAATAAGATTTTATAAAAAACATTACTTTTGTGTTTTCTTATGTAATGAATTACTAAATAAGCTAATTTTGTTCCTATAAAGCTAAAAAAAATTGTTAAAAGTACTCCTAGAATAAACTCTTTATAATCAGCTCTCCCTTTAGCATTAAATAACATTAAATAGAAGATAATATATACATAAAATATAGGACTATTTATTAAATACTTATTCATATTGGAATTAGGAAACTTTACCACTATTGAATAACCAGCTATCCATTGTTTGAAATGTTCATTCACTACTTCACAACCAAATTCACCATCTTCTTAGGAACTAAAATCTCTTTTACAACATTTTTACCCTCTAACCATTTAGCGATGCTCTCTTTTGCCATGGCGATGATGTCTTCTTTTGAAGCTCCTGCGTCTACTTCTATCTCTGCTCTTCTTTTACCATTTACGGCAACTCCAAGAGTGATACTGTCTTGAACAAATACTTCTTCTAAAATTGCTATTTTCCCTGCTAAGTTTTTAGACTCAAAAAGCTCTTCAGAAAGTTCTGCACAAACGTGAGGGATGATTGGCTCTAACAAGTGAGTAATGATGTAAAGACCCTCTGTCCATACTTGTTCATTCTCTTGTTTGTCTAAAGCATTCAGAGCTTCCATACACGCAGCGATGAGTGTGTTAAAGGCAAATGTCTTTTCGTACACATCTACAGATTTTTGTAACGCTTCGTAGACTTTTGCTCTTGCTAGTTTTTCTTCTTTAGTTAAAGAAGCATGGTCGATGCTTGGTAGTTCGTTTGAGCTTACTTTTGAACGTCTGTCATAAAGCTTTTTAATAAACCTAAACGCACCCTCAACAGCAGAGTCGTTCCACTCTAGCTCTTTTTGTGGAGGGGCTGCAAATAGCGTAAAGAGTCTAGCTGTGTCTGCTCCATACTTTTCTATGAGTGCATCAGGGTCAACGGTGTTACCTTTTGACTTAGACATTTTAGCCCCATCCATCAGTACCATACCTTGGGTTAACAAGTTCTCAAATGGCTCTTTTAAATCGTCAATAAACCCTACATCTCTTAATGCTTTGGTAAAGAAACGTGCATAAAGCAGGTGAAGAATAGCGTGTTCAATTCCACCGATGTATTGGTCAACACCTAGCCAGTAGTTTACGTCGTCTTTGTCGATTCCACACTCATTCCATTTTTTAGGGTCGGTTGCGTAACGGAACTGATACCAAGATGACTGTACAAAAGTATCTAACGTATCGGTCTCACGTTTAGCATCGCTTCCACACTTTGGACAGGCACAAGTTGACCATGTTGGGTGGTTTTCTAGTGGGTTACCCTCACCTGTTATCTCTACATCTTCAGGAAGAGCGATTGGTAAGTTTTCTACTTTTTCAGGTACAAGTCCACAACTCTCACAATGCACAAAAGGAATAGGAGCTCCCCAGTAACGCTGACGGCTGATTCCCCAGTTTCTTAGCTTGTAGTTCGTTGTTCCTTTTCCCAAACCTTTTTCTTCAAAAAGTTTAATCACTTCTGCTTTGGCTTTGGTGTTTTTTATGCCGTTTAATTCATCTGAATTAATCAACACACCCTCACCTGTGTACGCTTGACCCTCATCTGCACCCTCTATCACATACTTTAAAGGCAAGTTGTATTGTGTCGCAAACTCAAAGTCACGCTCGTCATGTGTTGGCACAGACATAACAGCCCCACCACCGTACGATGCAAGTACAAAGTTTGCCATCCATACAGGAATCTCTTCGTTTGTAAGTGGATGAATAACCGTAATACCTAAGTCAAACCCCTCTTTTCCTGCTTTGGCTCTCTCTACTTCGGTCATGTTAGAAATGGCTGTGATTTTCTCGATAACTTCAGCATCTAAAAGTTCATTTTTCATTAGCTCTTTTACGATTGAGTGTTCAGGAGCTAAGGCTGTGTAGGTTACTCCGTAGATGGTGTCTGGTCGTGTTGTAAATACCTCAAACCCTTCAAACTTGTTGCCTAACTTCTCTTTTGAAGCAGTTGAGAGTTTAAAAGCAAACTCTAACCCTTGAGACTTCCCTATCCAGTTACTTTGCATGGCTTGTACTTGTGCAGGCCATTTTCCCTCAAGTAGTTTTAAATCTTCTAACAACTCATCGGCATATTTACGAATGTCTAGGTAGTACCCTGGCATCTCTTTAAGTTCAACTTCATTGTCACAACGCCAACAACACCCCTCTTCTACTTGCTCATTGGCTAAAACAGTATGACACTCTTCACACCAGTTTACTGTAGTAGATTCACGGTAAAGAAGTTTTTCTTCAAACATTTTTATGATGAACTCTTGCTCCCACTTAGTATAGAGTTCATCACAGGTTGCAAATTCACGTGTTTCTGAGAATGAAAGCCCCAAAGAGCTTAACTCTTTTCTCATGTAGTCAATGTTGGAGTATGTCCAATCTTTAGGATGTCTTCCATGCTTAATGGCAGCATTTTCAGCAGGCATACCAAAGGCATCCCAACCTATTGGGTGCAGAACATTGTAGTTTTGTTTACGGTAATAACGTGCCATCGCATCACCAATACTATAGTTTCTTACATGACCCATGTGCAGACGACCACTAGGAAAAGGAAACATACTCAAAATGTACTTTTTCTCTAAACTCTTGTCCTCTTTTGGCTCAAACGCCTCTTGCTCACTCCACTTAGTTTGCCACTTGTTTTCTATCTCTTTTGGACTGTAACTCATGTTCGCTTACTCCATTAGCTAAAATTATGCGAATTATAACAAAATTAATAACCATTTCATCATCTACTCATTATAATATCCCCAAATTAGGAATTAGGAAAAAATTTATATGAAAATCAATAAACTTCACATCCTTGTAGTGTCTTTACTTATCTTCTCTGCATGTAGTACTAAAAAAATCACCCCAGAGAGTAATGCAACACAAACTAGCATTCAATCAACTTTAGGGATACAAACTACCACAGAGACAGAACAAGAAATCAAAGAAGAGCAACAATATGAAGGTCTAAGTGGAGATTTTGCAGGAAACTGGAAACTTATGAACTTTATTGACAGAATGCACAATGAGCACAACTTTGACTATAAATACCTTTATGAACTTTTTTCGAATGCAAAAGATAGCAATCAAATTGTTACTCCTTGTAAAACAAAACGAGATAACAATGGAAATTGTATTGTAAAAATTAAACCACAAGGTCGATGGGATCGCTATAGAGGCATGTTTATTTATGAACGTAATCTTGACAGAGGTGTAGCCTTTTGGGAAGAACATGAGGCCACACTCAATCGTGCTTACCAAGAATATGGTGTTCCCCCTGAATATATTATTGGTATTTTAGGTGTAGAGACAGCTTATGGTGTTAATTTTGGGAAAAAAAGAGTCATTGATGTCTTAACCACTAAAGGTATGCTAGGTCATCGTCGTGAAAACTTCTATACTAAACAACTGGAAAAATTTCTTATTATGACCCGTGATGCCCACTTAGATGCATCTTCACTTATGGGATCAAATGCTGGAGCTATGGGCTATGGTCAATTTATTGCCTCTTCTTATCTCACTTTTGCCATTGACTTTAATGGCGACGGCATAACTGACCTTTGGAATGCTGAAGATGCCATTGGTTCTATTGCTAATTACTTTGCAAAAAATGGTTGGAACAGTAATATTGATGAAGTTGCTACACGTGCTAGATACAAGGGTAACCGATTTAAGCGACTAAAAACAGGCTACAAAACAAAATATTCACAATATAAACTACGCAAAAAATATAAGATTACAGCTCGAAAAAAACTTAGATACAAAGGACCCGTTTCTCTAATTAAACTTCCAAAATATTCTTACGATGAACTTTGGTTTGGTACACATAACTTTAGAGTTATTACCACTTATAATCATAGTACTTTTTACGGTATGGTTGTTCATCAGCTAGGACAAGCTGTTAAAAAAAGACGTTATGGTCTATAATAAGTGCTTTAAACACTTATTTAAAAGACTAAACTCCCTCTTTTTCAATAATCTCACGACAAGAGATACAGTAATCAGCAAAAGCTTTAACTTTTAGTCTCTCTATATTAATAGCCTCCCCACAAGCATCACATATCCCATAGCAACCATCATCTATTCGTTTAAAACTACGTTCAATGGCTTCAAGCTTTTCAACCTGTTTTTGAATAATACTATTTCCCAAAGATTGACCTCTTTGCATCGATGCATGATCTCCTTCATCCTTTGGACTATTATCTCTTAGATTATTTAATTCCAATGAAGTATTATCTAAATTACTCTGAATTTGAATTTTCATCTCCTCTAAAATACCCTTGAAATAAACCAATTCTTCCTTATTTAACATAATTTTACTCCTTTACCTTTAAAATATCTGTTAGACTATCTATTCTATCATGTTACTATTAATTTAACACATAAATTTTATATAACATAAATTTTTTTATTATTATATACTTGTTATATAATATTAAACAAACTAAAAAACGATACCTTTACCATCTATTTGCTATACTTTTAAACTTAACTTTAAAGAGAATGTATGCAACACCTTGTCGATACCAATGATTTTAATGATAGACAATTAATAGAGCTTATGCAAAATGCTAAAGCATTCAAACATAAAATGCCTCAAAAAACTTTAGAAAATAAATTACTTATTACCCTTTTTTTTGAAAGTTCTACTAGAACACGAAGCTCTTTTGAAGTAGCTGCTAAACGCCTAGGTGCATCTGTAGTACATTTAGACCCTTCAAAAAGCTCTACAAATAAAGGAGAAAGTCTTGAAGATACTTTTGAAAATTTAGCTGCCATGTTACCTGATGGGGTAATTATTCGTCATGAATTTAACAATACCCCTAGAAAATTAGCCTCTAAAGCATTAACACCTATTATTAATGCTGGAGCTGGAAACAGTGCACATCCTACACAAGCTCTTCTAGATTGTTTCACCATGATGGAACATTTTGGACTAGAAAAACCAGAAGAGCTTAAAGGAAAACGCATCGCTATTGTTGGAGATATTGTAAGTTCTCGTGTTGCAGCTTCTGGTATTCGCCTTTTTACACGTCTTGGTTTAAAAGTTTATTTAGTCGCACCGAAACCATTTATGCCTGACAATGACTTACCTCAATATGAAAATTTAAATGATATCATTGACAATATTGATATCATTATGAGCTTAAGAGCACAACTTGAACGCCATAAAGCTCCTATTTTTGAAGACTATAACGAATATGCTAAAGAGTATTGCATTAATCATCAACGTATAGGTGAAAGAGATATTTTAATTCTTCATCCAGGTCCCGTAATGCGAAATATTGACATCTCTGATGAAATGTTAAAAGACAAACGATGTAAAGTTTTAGAACAAGTTAAAAATGGTGTCTATGTACGTATGGCAATTTTAAAACTTATTTTGGATAACTAATGCAAAAAATGAATAAACTGGCTTCACAAAAAGAGCCTTTTTTATTTGTTCTCTCTTATGATTTAAAAGAACAATTTATTCAACCACTTTCCCAGCTTGATAAAGATATTTTTTTTAAAATTGCTAATCAACGTAACTACCCAAAAATGCCTAGACAAAAAGACTATTATCTTACGAAATCCCCTTTAGACTTTCAGCAATATCAACAGGCTTTCACAAAAGTTTTAGAAGAGATACGTTTTGGTAATACCTATTTACTCAATTTAACATTTCAAACGCCCATTGAGACAAATTTAAATCTCAAAGAGATATTTACTTATGCAAAAGCCAAATACAAACTCTATTTTAAAGATAAATTCATCTGTTTTTCTCCTGAAAAATTTATAGAAATTATTGATAATCAAATTGCTACTTATCCAATGAAAGGTACAATTGAGACTTCTATTCCAAATGCTAAGGAAAAAATACTCAGCAATAGAAAAGAGATGGCTGAACATGTTATGGTTGTTGACCTTATGCGAAATGACTTAGGTATGATAGGAACGGAAGTTAAAGTAGAAGAGTTTCGCTATGTTGAAAAAATAAAAGCTGGTAACAAAGAACTCTTACAAGTAAGCTCAAAAATAACAGCTAAACTTCCAACAAACTGGCATGAGAGCTTAGGAGATTTACTCCAAAAAATTTTACCTGCTGGATCAATTACTGGAACACCCAAAAAAAGTACTATTCAAATTATTAATAACATTGAAAATTATGAACGAAAATTTTACACAGGAGTCTTTGGATTGTTTGATGGAGAAAATCTATATTCAGCTGTCATGATACGATTCATTGAGAAAAGAGAAGAGAAACTTTTTTACAAAAGTGGAGGAGGCATCACTATTGACAGTAATGCCAAAAGTGAATATGAGGAGTTGATAGACAAAGTCTATCTTCCTCTTTAAAGATAATTAGTAAACACTTACTACAAATCCACCTACTCTACTTGCATGTGACTTAGCAGCTGATCTACTTGAAAATCCTGTTAAAATAACTTTATAATACTTTCCTATTTTCTTTACTACAGCTGGATATCTAGCTCCTTGTGAATTGGCAACAGACTGTGCTTTAGCACGTGAACCAAATGCACCAATTTGTACACCAATACCAGAGTTTCCACTAGCTGAAGGTGTACTATCATAAGGATTATTTACGCTATAAGCTCCACCACTTGAAGTATCATAACTTGGTTGAACAGCTGGTGTATATCCACCCGATGATGCACCTTGAACAATAAATGCTCCAGGGAAACGACTCTCTTTCAATCTATTCGCTTCAGCAACTGAAGAGATACCTGTAACAATAACTTTATTCATCGCTCCACGTTGAACGTAAGCTGATTGCCCTGGGGCTAAAGAGAGTCTATTTTTATACTCTTCTGCTGTATAATAATCTTTTAATGCAGCAATTTGTAAATGAATTCCTCCAGCTGGTGCTGATGTTGTTGCTGGATATGACGATACTGGATAATCAGAAATAGCTGGTTGACTACTAGCATAAGGATCCGGATATGATGTTCCTCCCCCTCCACCATTTGCATAAGGGTCAGGATATGATGTTGTAGACCCTACAGGTTGTCCTACTCCAGTTGTTGTAATAACAGTTGAATCAGCTGGAATCTCTTCATAAATAGTACCAGAACTTGTAGGAACAGTTGAACCATTGTAAACAATTGGTTGAGCTTCCTCATACACTACTGGTTGTGTTGGCGTGTCATTATAAACGGCTTGTGGTGCTGTTGGTTCTTCTACAGGTTTAACACACCCTGTCGTGGCTAAAAGTGCCATAGCTGTGATTAATATATTTAGGTTTTTCATAAATTCCCTTTTTTAGATTTTTCTTATTATAACAATCTATTGATATTATCAATATTAATCTTACTATTTCTTTAAAATTTTTAATGTTATTTTTTATTTTTTAAATCTAGTTTACTTTCTGTTCTTTCTTTTCGACTTGAAGAGGAGAAACGTAACAAATCATCTGAAACATGAACATAAGAGGGTAAATTTTTAAAGGTAAGTGCCAATAGCTTAGAAGTTACCAATGCATCAGAAAATGCTCGGTGCTGTGTATGTGTGCCTAACTCTAATGTATCACTTAAATAAGCCAGACCATAACGTTCACTTTCAATGGTTCTTCTTGCTAATTCAATGGAACAGAGCTGAGGATTACCAATACTTCCTAAACCAAAACGATCAAATGAATAATTTAAGAAACTATAATCAAAGTTAACATTATGTGCAACAAAAATAGCATCTTCCATAAAGATTCTCAATTTTGTTAAAACTTCTAGTTGACTTGGGGCATCAGCTAAATCACTAGGAGAGATGCCTGTAATTTTTGAAATATATTCAGGTAAAAAAGTACAAGCCACAAAACTTTCAAAACGATCAATAATCTTACCATCTTGTATCATAACAGCACCCACTTCAATAACTTGAGCTGTTTCTGGTTTTGAGCCATTAGTTTCAATATCAATAACACAATACTTTTGTTTAGAAACTGGTGTAAAATATGTTTCTAAACGATAACGCCCTTCAACTTCTACAATAGGGTAACCAGCAGCTTGTAAAAGAATCAATAATGTATCCATATCTTCAATAATTGTACTATTTTTTTGAACAATACGCTCATAAGCAGCTACCGATAAATAACCCTCATTTCTTCTAAATGCTGAGGTTAACGCTTCATAAACTTTTCGCATTATAAATAAATTTGGTTACCTTTTCATAATCTTTTTTACCTTTATGCTTCTCAACACCTGAACTTACATCTACTCCATAAAAGTTATACCTTTTAACCTCATGTAAATTCTCAGCTGTTAATCCACCTGCAAGAATAATTTTAGAGCAATCAATACCCTCAAACCATTCTAAATTCAAACGTTTTCCCGAACCACCATACTCTTCACAATAAGCATCTACTAAACGATATCTATCTTCATATTGCAAGACATCTTTTGCCTCTTTAGCACGAATAACAGGCATCGCTTTTGAGCCAATCATGCTTAATGCTTCTTCATCCACTTCAAAGTGAATTTGACACAGTGTCAAATCACAATAACTAGAAATAGTATCAATAGTATCAATCCCCTCATTTACAAATAAGCCTACTCTTCCAATAAATGGAGGTAACTTATCAATAATTTTTTTTGCATCAGCTGGTTTAATGTATCGTGGAGACTCACTATAAAAAACAAAGCCCAAAGCATCAGCACCAGCATCTATTGCCTGCATAGCATCTTGGAAATTAGTAATTCCACATATTTTAACTCTCATCCCATACTCCCTCAAGTACATCCAGTTTAGTTAAAAAATTATACCTTTAAAGAAGCAATAGCGTGCTTATAGCCCTCCTTATTTCCAAAAACATAAGATCCAGCGACTACTACATTCACACCTACTTCCTTTAAAGCATCAATATTTTGATTGCTTACCCCTCCATCAACCTCTATTAAACAGTTAGGATTATGCTTTTCTATGAGCTGTTTAAGTCGTTTAGCTCTTTCAAGAACTGAGTCAATAAACTTTTGTCCTCCAAATCCAGGGTTTACTGACATTAACAATACCATATCAACATCAGCCAATAGAAATTCGATCGCCTCAGGTGGCGTATGAGGATTTAATGTAATAGCAGGGCGAATTCCCAATGAACGAATATGTTGTATCAAACGATGAGGATGCTTCTCTTCTTCTATATGAAAAGAGATAAATTCTGGATTCATCGGAGCAAAAAGATTAACAAAAAAAGTATTGTTCTCTACCATTAGGTGGATATCAAGAGGTTTTGTTGAAGCCTTAGCCACAGCTTCCACAACAACAGGTCCAATGGTTAAATTAGGCACAAAATGTCCATCCATAACATCAACATGTACAAAATCACACCCTGCTTCACATATTGCCTCTACATCCCGTGCCAAATTTCCAAAATCTGCCGAGAGTATACTTGGGGCTACTAACATTTAAAATCCTAATTTTAATTTTGCGTATTATATTAAGTTTTAGCTTTACCAACCCACAAAGCCCCAACAATCCCACAAAGCGACCCCACAAAAACAATGGCATAGCCTGTAGGTAAATCAAGCCAATAAGAGAGAATCATGGCAGAAATAACAATGGTCGAACCCACACTCCATGCAAAAAACAGAGGCTTAAAGCGAGACTGTAACAAAGCTAAAAAAGCAGGGACTATTAATAATACAAAGACCACCAAAACCCCTGCTAGTTGTACCGATGAAGTGACCGTCAGAGCCAAAAGTCCAAAAAATAGTACCTCTTTTAACAATCCACTCAAACGATGATATAGCGTAAAAAAGAGTATGGCTACAAAACTATAGAGCAGTAAGGGTTCGGTTAAATCCTCTAAGGTAGTGAAGAGAATATCCGTAGCTTGGAGTTTATTAAAAAGTTCTGTTCCTTGTGTCGTATTTGAAAGAAGTACAATAATCGCACTCGCCCCCAAAGCATAGAGCATTCCAATAAATGCTTCAATATGTTTCACTCTATGGGTTCCAATAGCAATAAGCAATGCCCCTAAAAGTGCAAAAGCAAAGGTAAGTAAAAAAGCATAATCTCCCTCAAAAAAGAGCAGACTAACAGCCACCCCAATAGAGGCAAACTGCCCAATAGCAAGGTCAGTAAAGATAACCCCTCGTTTAATAATCTCTAAACCAAAAATAGTATGGATAAAGACCAACAAAATTGCCAAAATAAACGCAGGGTAAAAGAGTTCGACTATTGACATAAAGCTTTACCAATGGTAGTGTAGAACTCCTCTAACGTATCAACCCCCTCAACTGCCCCCACATCATGAGGAACAACCTTTAGCTCTGCCCCTGTTTTACTAGCAATAAAATTAGCCGTCTTCTTCTCATGATAAACGTCTTGAAGAATGGTTGTAACCTTTTGTTCTTTCATAGTGTTAATAAGTTCTAACGTATGTTTAGAGCTTGGGCTTATGCCAGGGAGTGGTTCAATATTACCCACACTCTCCACTCCATAAAAATCAAGTGCATAGTTAAAGAGTTCATGGTACTGTAGCACTTTTTTACCTTGACATGAAGCATACTCTTTTTTGAGTTGACGACTCAGCTCTTCCATTTTACCTTTAAACTGCTCAAAGTTTTTATTGTAAGTAGCTTGATGAGTTGGGTCAAGTTGCGATAGTTTCATATTAATAAGCTCTGCTATTGGAACAATATTTTCAATACTCAAAGCAAAATGAGGGTTTCCATCGGCATGAACATCGCCCATGCTTCTTGATATTGTTACTGGTTTGTCCATGAGTGTGACTGCTCCACTTACATCTAAAAACCCTCTTCCTCCACTTTTAATTTTACCATTGTTAGCACTTCTTAAAAGAGGTAAAATCCAAGCCATCTCAAGCCCTCCACCATTGATAATGAGCAAATCTTCTCCTCTAAGTTTAGCAATGAGTGAGGGTTTAGGGGTAATAAAATGTGGGTCAAGTTTAGGAGAGGATAAGACATCTACTTTGACTAAGTCACCTCCTATTCGTTTGGTTACTTCTCCTAAATAGTTGTAAGTGGTTGCTACGTTTAGTTGTGCGAAGATTA
>JALWLW010000076.1 GCA_027081065.1 Campylobacteraceae bacterium | reverse complement strand
GCCTAAAGAGGGTGCAGTTATTATCTTTACTTCTCCTTCTACTATAAAATGTTTTTTTAAGAATTTTGAGTGGAATAGCTCTTATATGGCTATTTTGATTGGTCATGCTACTAGAGAGCATCTTCCTGAGTATTGTCGCTATGTTGTGGCTGATGAGCCTTTGATTGATGCTTGTGTTAGGAAAGCTGAGGAGTTAAACTAAAAACTTTATTATCATAATTTTTAACTATATAAATTAGTTTTTTTCTTTTTTAAATATAAAGATTACTCTTTTATCTGTATAATTTATTTATTTGGTTTAAATTATAAAAAATATTTGATTATTTATGATAGACTTTATTAAAAATAATAAGGGAATAAAATGAGTAAATGGGAAGTAGAGTTATATATTTCAAGTCATTGTAAAATTGATAAAAAGATAGAATTTAAAAGTCAAAAAGGAGATTTTTATCCATTTGATTCTCAAATTAATATATCTAATTATCATAATGGTTTGCAAATACAGATTGAAGCATTAGCTGAAACTGAAGAAGATGCAATAGATGCAGGATTTTATTTCATTGGTCAAGCATTAAATTATATAGCATATAAGAAAAAATCACCTTTTGACTTACATAAACATTTGACTCAAAGTCAATTACAACGTAAAAATGCAAGACAAATTTTGACAAAGGACGATTGGGAAGAAGCATTTTCAAGAGGACGAAGTATTCAAGTAAATAAAGCAAAACTAGCTATGTCTTTGAGTTGGTTTAGAAAATCATTAAATAGTAGAGACCCTATTGATTCTTTTTTATCAAGATGGTTAGTACTTGAAACTATATGTAAAGGGATAAATTTAGAGGGTAAAATAAAAGAAGAACAGTCAAAAGTTTCTAATAGAGAAATTAAAAGACAATCTAATCAATGCTTTGAAAAATTAAAAAAAATTAAATGGACTAGTGAATTTAAAAAAGCAAATTTATATTATCAGTGGAAAGAAATAACACAAAAATGTCATAAAGACAAAGGTTCTATTTATTACCAAATTAAACAAAAACTATTCACTGAAAATATTGAAATGGATATGTTTAGACTTTATCAAATAAAACAAAGAAGAAATGATATTGCTCATGGAAAGTTTGCTATTAATGATATTGATACAATTAAAGAAATTATAAAAATGAATGAAGATATTGAAGATGTAGCACATAAACTTTTAGAAAAGGAAGTTAAAAATATTCCTCATAGTTCTTATTTCAGTGAGTAACTATAAAACATAAATCTTATTTTGTAATATTTTCAGTATAAAATGATTTAAAGATTTTGGCTCTAATATTTTAATATTAGGGAGCCATTTAATCATCAGTTCTTCTATCTCTTTAAAATTATTTACATAATACTCTACTTCAATATCTCCATTTTCAAAGTGCTGAATAATTCTTTGAGATGGTAAATATAGCTTATATGAGAAATATTTTGCAATAATTTTATTAGCTCGAAGTTTAATACGTATATCTTTTGAAGCATCATTAGCTAATAGAGTTTGCATCTCAGAAAGATAATGGCTAACTTGTTTATTTTTATAAAAATTTTTTGAAGTCTTATAAACATTTTCTATATTTGAAATTCTAAATTTTCTTAATTCTTTATTTCCTGAATTTATAGCAATTAAGTAAAAATTACCTACAGAAAAAACTATTTTATACGGTTGAATATGAAGCTTTTGGTTGGAAAGATAGCGTCCATGATATAGTATTTTTAATTCCTTATTAAACTTAATAGAATGTTCTATAATTTGTAACATTTCTTTGTCATGTACTTTTTCTAAAGGTTTAGATTTAAATAGGTAAACATCCATAGAGTTTTCAATAAGCCTTTTCGTCTCACTTGAAATAAGAGACTTAGTATCTGTTATATCAAAAACATTCACAATATTAGAAAGCATCATAAGCTCACTACCTTGTAGAAGTTCATCAAGCAAAACTTTTTTATAGCCTTGGTAACACTCTCCCTCTTTTATGAGAAAATCATCAAACACTTCGAGTATCATTTTAAAATCACGTTGTATGCTTCGGTCACTTACTTCGTACTGCTCTGCTAATTTAGAAACACAAAGTTTTTCTCCTTTGTTTAATCTGTTGAGAATTTCTAAAACTCTTTGAAGACTTGATTTTTGACTCATGAGTATCCTAAAATATTTTTTATGCTATTTATTTAATTGCCGACAAGATACGACGGACAAAAAGTATATAATGCTTCATGTTAAATAAAGATGAAAAACAGAACAAAGGACTGAAATGAACAAAAACATAGATAATGAAAAGAGGGATATTTTAGATAATCTATTCTCTTTTAAAGGAGTGTTAAATAGACAGGAATATTTTCTATATGGAATAGTTATACCGTTAATTCTTGTAGGAGTAGGATTTTATTTGGCTACTACTGTACCTGAAGGAAAAATATTTTTAATTCTTGTTGTGTTAGGGGCTATTGCTCAACTTGCAACAACAGTTAAAAGAGCTAGAGATAGAAATGAAAATATAGTTGTGCTTATAATTACTTATTTATTCTTTTCATCGATAGTTATTTTATATTTGTTGTTTGCTCCTTCAAAAGAGAGACAAAATAAAAAGAGTAGGGTACTTCTTTATATCTTCCTTGTAATGTCAATATTAGTTATTATTGGACTAGTTTTACCTAAAATTATGAGCAATAGTCATGAGGATGTTCATGAAAAATTGGTTTGTATAAATATGAAAGGAGTTTCTAATAGTTTAAAAATGTTTAAATTAGATATAGATAGATACCCTAGTACTGAAGAGGGTTTTGAACTTTTACTTAGGAACTCTTATTTAAGTCGTTATCCGTTAGATTCATGGGGACATGAGTTAAAATATATTAATAAAGGTGATGATTTTGAACTTATAAGTTATGGTAGAGATGGAATAAAATCTAGTGATGATATTTTGTTGTCTGAATGTGATAAAGGACAGAGATGAAGAAAATAGTTTTAGGTTCACTTTTAGTGTATACAGCACTTTTTGCAGAGGTAACTGTACCAGAAATATTGATAAATAATGATTTTGAAACAGCTGAGTATCAATTTTTTGTTACCAATACAAAAGGGGTAGAGATTACTAAAGATATGATAGGAAAAGTTGTTTTTGAAGGTGAAGTAGAAAATTATTATACTTTTTATAATGAGATGAATAGCAAAAGTTTCAAAGTAAGTGAACAGTTGGCAAATAATATTTCTCTACAAAATAAAGCTTTAGGAGATGCACTCTTTTTTAAAGATGTAAAAGCATTAGAAAACATTGGAATAGCCTCTGTAGGAAGTCTTGCCTTAAATGCTTTACTTGGAGGAGTATTAGGAGATGATAGTTATGTAAAAGTTATTGATTATTATAAAGGTAACATACTTCAAACACGACTTATAAAGTATATCATATCTGATGATGGCTTAGATAAAACCGAGAGAGAATTAGTCTATAAAACAAGCAATAACCAGAGTTATCACTTTAGAAGTGGTGGATTTCAGTCAATACATTATAAGTAGGAAGAGAAATGAATAAGAAAATTTTAATAGGTCTATCAGTTTTAGGTCTACTTTTAGCATCAGGTTGTTCAGGAAAATCTGCTAACCCAGAAGTATATAAAAAAGCTTATGTTAAAAAGAAAGAAGTTACAGTTAAACATAGTGGAGAGACACGATTTGAATCGGTTAAGGGTAGTGATACTCTTCTTAAAGTCTTTCATAAATTAAAAGGGAAAAAGAGATGGACAGCAGAATTAATCATCTCAGCCCTAGAGAAAATAAATGAAGAGGTAAAAAAACGAGGTTACAGATATTATCAGATTGTATTTCCTAAGCCCATAAGTAATTTAGATGGTTTTCCAATTAATAATAAAGAAGACCTTGCTAGTTTTATTAACCCTGCTACTTCTATGCCAAGACATACTATGGGAATGTTTGAATCAAGAGCTACCTTAATGGATAATCAAGATGACCAAAATGTAGTAAAGTTACCATTTACAATTTTTGGAGATACTGAGTTTAATTTTATTGTTCGTATGGTTAAAGAACCAATGGTACATGAAATTGTTTGGGATGTAGAAAAAGAGTAAATAAGTACAATTAATAACTTCTTTTTATGGTTAGTTCCTAGTATAAATACCATTTAATTATAATAAGTATTATCTTTTTTACTAAATGAAGATTTTTTGATAAAAAATGGTGACATTTTTCTAAAAAAGTGCTATAATTTTCTCAACCTGAATAGTTCGACTACTGTTATATGTGGTCCAACATTATCTATTGTGGGACATGTAGTAAATCTGTGTGTAGATGACTTTGTTTGAGTATAGCCAAGCTATATGAGAAGCTGTCCCCTAAGGATTTACTCTCTCCTACACCGTTGGCTTTTTAGGGCCGGCTTTTATACAGAACGGCTGTTCGGGGGCTTACATAGATACTGTCTTACGATTTGGCATTTAGTACCTCATGTGTATTGCGTTTTAACGCTGGTCAGCAGACGGCTCATGTCACTAGCTCCATTTTATAGTTAATCATCCTTTAGAAATACATCTTTTTTATAAAACACTTACTTTATTTTATCCCTTATGGTTAATAGTGTATAATGTCGTCAATTATAAAAATGGAGAGTGTTGTAGTGAATGTATTAATAATCGGTGCTGGTGGGCGTGAGTATTCTATAGGGATGGCTCTTGCTAAAGATGAAAAAGTAGAGAAGTTATATTTTGCTCCAGGTAATGGTGCTACAGATGAGTTGGGTACAAATTTAGAGATTTCTGACTTTAATGAATTGGCTGATTTTTGTGAAGCTAATGATGTAGAACTTACAATAGTAGGACCAGAAGCTCCTTTGGTTGCTGGGATTGTTGACTTATTTGAAGAGCGTGGTTTAAAAATATTTGGACCATCTGCTCAGGCTGCACAGCTTGAAGGTTCTAAAATATTTATGAAAAACTTTTTAGCTCGTCACAATGTTCCAACAGCAAAATATATAGAGACAGACTCTTTAGAAGAGGCGTATAAGTTTATTATGACTCTTGAAGCACCTATTGTGGTTAAAGCAGATGGTCTTTGTGGTGGTAAAGGGGTGATTATTGCACAAAATCATAACGAAGCAAAAAAGGCTGCAGGTGAGATGCTTTCAGGAAACTCATTTGGTGATGCTGGAACCTCTATAGTAGTTGAAGAGTTTTTAGATGGTTATGAACTCTCTGTTTTTGCTATTTGTGATGGTGAAGATTATGTGGTACTTCCTGCTGCACAAGATCATAAACGTCTGCACAATGATGATCAAGGACCAAACACAGGTGGTATGGGTGCTTATGCTCCAACACCTTTGGTAAATGATGAGATTTACAGAAAGTTAGATGAGCGTGTTATTGTTCCTACTTTAGAGGGTATGAAGAGTGAAGGTATGCCGTTTAAAGGGGTACTTTTTATTGGTGTTATGGTTGTAAATGATGAACCAATTATCTTAGAATATAATGTACGTTTTGGAGACCCTGAGTGTGAAGAGATAATGCCTCTTTTAAAATCATCTGCATTAGACCTTTTTTATAAAGGTGCAACCAATGATTTAAAAAATTTAGAAGTTGAGTTTCATGACAAGTTTGCAGTAGGTGTGGTAATGGCTTCTAAAGATTACCCTTATAAAAGTTCTGCTCCTGCTCAGATTATTGTAGATGATATTGTTCATGATGATATTTTTAAAGAGCATGCACATATCTCTTACGCAGGAGTTAGCCGTGGTGAAGATGGCGAACTCTATGCAACAGGTGGTCGAGTACTGGTTTGTGTAGGTTTGGGTGACACTATTAAAGAAGCACAGCAACGAGCTTATATGTTAGTAGGTCAAGTTCACTTTGCTGGAAAACACTGCAGAACAGATATCGCTTATCAAGCTCTATAGGAACTAAATGCGTACTCTTTTCCTCTCTCTACTACTAACTACTGTTCTGTTTGGGAAAGAGACTATTGAGGTTTTTGCAGAAGATGTAAAGGCTACAGCTGATCATTTTAGTGCGATAGGTGATGTGGTGATTCTTTATGATGGTGCCATGTTAAAGTCAAATAGTGCTACATATGATAAAAATAGCTCAACATTAACGCTCAATGGTGATGTTGAGATGCTAAGTGAGAGTGAGAATAGAGTCTCTTCAAATGAATTGGTTATTGATACTTCTACTAAGGCAGTGGAGTTTAAAAAGCTTTTTTTAACGACAGAAGAGAACCTTTGGATAGATGCTACAAAAGCAACAAAAACAGATGAAAATTATAAAATATATAATAGTAAACTCTCTTCTTGTAATAAAGCAAATCCTGATTGGACTATAGGCTTTTCGGAGGCTTACTATAGGAAAGATAAAGACTTTATTACTTTAAAGGATGTAGAGTTAATTTTTTTTAATAGAAAAATTCTTGCTTTACCTTTTATGGCTTTTCCTACAGTTGACAAACGAACAACAGGACTTCTTTTCCCCCATTTTAAATTTTCAGATACTGAGGGGTTTGCTTATGAGCAACCTTTCTACTATGCTCCTACAGATAATATTGATATAGAGTTTAATCCTCAAATTCGTACGAGTAGGGGTATGGGGACTCATGTTACTACACGTTTTGTAGATTCCAATCACTCATCTGGAGAGTTTACAACAGGATACTTTAAAAACTTTGATTCTTACATAGATAAGCAGAATTTACACAGAGAACATTATGGTTTTGAATTTCTTTATAACTCTACTGATTTTTTAGATTTGGATGAGTATAAGAGTGGATTTTATGTTAATGCAACTTATTTAAATGATTTAGAGTACTTAAATGTACAAAAAGATACTGCATCCTCTTTAATTAACTCTAATCTTATTGAGTCTCGTCTGAATGCTTTTGTTTATGATGAAGAGAATTATTTGGGGCTATATGCGAAATATTATATAGATACAAGTAAAGATGACAACAGTGAAACCTTACAAGAGTTACCTACTTTGCATTATCATAAATATATGAATAAGCTTTTTATGGATAAGCTTTTTTATACTTTTGATGCAAAACTACATAACTATACAAGGGCTAAAGGTAGTAGAGCATATCAGTCTGAGCTTGATTTACCTATTACCTATTATGATTCATTTTTTGATGATTATTTAAACTTTTCACTATCAGAAAATTTATATTTGAGTCAAGTAAACTTTTCAAATCTTGGTTATGACAGTGATAATTATCGTTATTATCGTAACTTTCATACTATGGAGTTGTCTTCAGACCTCATAAAGGAGTACGGGGGTAATGTACATACTATACATCCTTCGATTATCTATACAAAACCAAGTTTTGAAAAGGAGAACCCTGTTGAGTATGCAGACTTACGCTCTGAAAAACAAGAACTGTTTGTAACTCAAACAAAAAAAGAGAGTGTCTCTTTAGGTTTGAGTCAATATTACTATAATAGTGATTTGAATATGAATTTTTATCATCGTTTGGCGTGGATACATTTTCCTGAAGAGAAGTTAAATAGAGGAGATGTTAATAGTGAATTTTCGTATGATGGAGAAAACTTAAACCTATATAGTAATCTATTTTATTCATTAGATAAGGATGAAATTCACTCTCTTACTACTTCTTTGGGTTATAATCAAAGCAACTATGATATAATGCTCACACATTTTTATAATTATGATTTTGAGGTTGAACAAGAGAAAACAAGTTTTATAAATGCATCGTTCATTCATAATTATAATAAGCATAATCAATGGTTTTTTAACTATGATTATGATTTAGAAAAATCATTTAATCATCAATGGTATATAGGTTGGGCTCATAAACAGAAGTGTTGGGGTGCAAAGTTGAGTATAGGACAGGAACGTATTCCTAATCTAGATGGCACGTTTAGAAATAACATGCTTTACTTTGAATTGAACCTAAATCCTTTAGGTGGTATATCTCAAAGTATTGAACAAAAATTTTCATCACAAGGTAAATAAAACTATGAAAACAGAAGCGAAAGTTGGTCTTTTTATTACATTGTCACTCTTTTTTCTTTTTGGCTTACTCTCTCAATTGAGTAGTTTTGATAATTTGTTTAAAAAGAGTTACTCTATCTCTGCAAAGATTAATGATGGCTCAGGTCTGAAAGATAAAGCAAAAGTTAAACTAAAAGGTGTTGATATTGGTTATGTTGAAAAGGTTACTCTTTTAGATAATGATGTAGTTACTAAACTGATGATTGATGAGGGAGTTAAAATTCCTTTAGACTCTATTATAGTTATCTCTCAAGACTCTCTTTTAGGTGGAAAGTTTTTAGATATTAAACCAGGTCACTCTACAGAAACTTTAAAGCCAAATGCTCTATTAGCAAAAGAGGAGAAGGTCTCTTCTATCGCTGATGCATCAACTGCAGCAGATGAAGCATTTCAAGAGATAAAATTTTTAGTACATGATATAAGAGATATTTTTAACAGTGGTGGTAAGAGTGATATTCAAGATACTTTAGCTAATTTAAGAGAGTTCTCTGAATTATTGGCTTCTATTTCAAAAGAAGATAACCAAACCATTCATGAGATTCTTACTAATACAAATAATACTATTAATAAATTTGCAAATATGAGTGATGAGATAAGTACAACCTCACAAGAGTTTTCAAAAGTTGGTAAAGGAATTAATAAAGATTTACCTCAAATAATGGCTAGGCTAGATGCTATTACAAAATATCTTGAGGGTGTAAGCTCTACATTAGATTCAAAGCTTCCAACAGCAATAGATAAGTTTGTAAAACTTGAAGATAACTTGAATGATACAATAGATGGTAATAAAGATAAACTTTCTAGTGCATTAACTTCAGTTGATGGCTTCTTTTCAGAAAGTACTGAAACCATGCAGAAAGTTGACAAATACTTGGATGGTATGATTAAAAGTGAACTACATGTAGAGATGAGATCAGATGAAGTTTATGATGATGGTGGTTACTCAAAGTCCCATTTAAACTTAACGCTTAAGCCAGATCCTACTCGTTATTATATGCTTGGTGTAACATCTGGACCTAGTTTTGAAGCTGATTCAAAATTTGCACAAGGATATGCAGGAAATAAAAAACATGAGAGTGGCGACTTTTTACTCTCTGCACAATATGGTAAACGTTTTGATGATTTACTATTTAGGGTAGGTCTTATAGAAGGACAAGGTGGTTTTGGTATAGACTATTTTGCTCTTAATGATACTTTAAAGGTTAGTGCAAACATGTTTGACTTTAATGCTGTTAATGATATACGTGGAGATAATTTAAACTTAACCACAACCATGCGTTATCAGTTTTTTAAACATATAAATGCCTATGTAAGTGCAAACAATATCTTGAATAGTAAAGCAAACAGTATGTCTGCTGGTTTAGGTGTTAGTTTTGTTGATAATGATTTAAAAAACCTTTTAGGAACTGCTGCAAGTTCAGCTAATTAAATAATAAAAGATAGAGATGACAGAAGAAAAAAACCAGATACTTTTTAAGAATAGGAAAGATGCATCAGAACAGTTGATTACTGAATTTTCTCTAGATGTCACTACTTTAGATAATATTATTGTTTTATCTGTTAGTGAAGGTGGGGTCTATTTTGCTGAGCAGATTGCTAAGAAAATTGGCTGTTCTATGGATATTCTTTTAACTGAACCTATCTACTCTAATGTTAACAAAGAGCTAACCATTGCCATGGTTGGAGAGACTGAAGAGGTTATTATTCATAAAGCATTGACCACTGCCTTTAATATCTCAAAAGATTATATTTATGCAGAAGCGTATATTAAATATAAAGAAAATATTTTAAGTCATATAGATAAATATCGTTATGGATTGGAGTTACAAGATTTAAATGACAAATATGTTATATTGACCGATGAGTGTGTGGAGACAGGGTTAACGATGATGTCGGCTGTTAAGACAGCCATATCTTTAGGAGCAAAAAATATCTTTATAGCTGTTCCTATTTTAGACAATGTTGTTTATAAAAGTTTATTGACTATTTGTGACAATATTTTTTGCCCACATAAGATAGATGATTATATCTCTGTAGATTATTACTACGAAGAGTTAGAACCCTTTAATTTTGAAGAGATAGATAAAATAATGAGAAATGTAATGAATACATATGAAAAAGGAAAGATAGATAATGAATGAACAAAATATAGTAGTGAGTTGTAACAACCTAGAAGAGCGATATCAATTTAATAAAGTAGCAAAACAAGCAAGTGGAGCTGTTCTTTACCATTGTGGAGATGCTGTGCTTTTAGCAGCTGTAGCCATTGACCCAAAACCAGTTGATGAAGATTTTTTGCCTTTAACTGTTCAATATGTTGAAAAGACTTATGCAGCAGCAAAAATCCCTGGTGGATTCATAAAAAGAGAGACTAAGCCAGGTGATTTTGAGACGTTGACTTCAAGAATAGTTGACAGAAGTTTAAGACCACTTTTTCCTAAAGGATTTCATAATCCTGTGGTGATTAGTATTACAGTTTTAAGTTCAGATCCAGCTGTAGATATGCAAGTAGCAGCTATGCATGCAGCGTCTGCAGCACTTTATACTTCTGATATTCCAATTAATCAAGTAGTAGCAGCTGTTCGCTTAGGTAAGATTGGAGATGAAGTATTAATCAATCCAACACTTTTAGAGCAAGAAGATTCTTCTTTAGACCTTTTGGTAGTTGGGTCTGGTTCAGATATCTTAATGATAGAGATGTGTGTTCATGCAACGCAAGAGGAGCATGTTCAGCAGACTAATGAGCTTGAAGAAGATGAACTTTTAGAGATTATTGATATTGCTCAAACAGCTATAGAAGTAGCATCATCAGCATATGAAAATGATTTTAAAATAGCTAAAAAAGAGGAAATTGCTGTAGAGGTTGCAGAAGATAAAGCAGATGATGACTTATATAAATTTATAGAAGAGAACTATGCAGAGGCTGTCTCTTTAGCAGTTCAGTCTATGGCTAAGAGTGAGAGAAGTCAAGCTTTAAAAGATGTACGAACAACCATTATGGAAGCTTTAGAAGCTAAAGGTGAAGAAGCAGATAAAGAGTTGGTTTCTAAAATGTTAGAAGCCTATAAAAAATCTGTGGTTCGTTCACTTATTCTAGACAAATCAGTTCGAGCAGATGGAAGAGCTTTAAATGAAGTTCGTCCTATTGATATTGATATCAATATTTTACCTTCGGTTCATGGTTCTTGTCTCTTTACTCGTGGTCAGACACAAGCTTTAGTTACAGCAACACTTGGTGACATGAAAGCTGCTCAGTCATATGATCTTATAGGTACAAAAAGTGCATTATATGAAACATTTATGGTTCATTACAACTTTCCTGGTTTTTCAGTGGGTGAAGCAAAACCAGCCAGAGCTCCAGGTCGTAGAGAGTTGGGTCATGGTAATCTTGGAAAAAGAGGTTTAGAGCCGACACTTGATTTAAATAGAGATGGAACAGTACGTTTGGTTTCTGAGATTTTAGAGTCAAATGGTTCTTCATCTATGGCAACGGTATGTGGTGGTTCTTTAGCTCTTAGAGCTGCAGAGGTAGAGACTTCTAAGCTTGTTGCTGGTATCGCAATGGGACTGGTAACTGATGGTACAAAAAATTGTGTTCTTACTGATATTATGGGACTAGAAGACCATGATGGTGATATGGATTTTAAAATCACAGGTACCCAAGATGGTGTAACAGCTATGCAGATGGATATTAAACTTGGGGGAATAGAAGCAGATGTTTTAAAAGAGGCACTCTACCAAGCAAAAGAGGGAAGACTTCATATTTTAAATATAATGGAAGAGTCTCTTAAAACCATGCCATCAAGTAAAGCTTTACCTTCTACTGTAGAGTTCTCTGTAGATGGTAGTCATGTTCCTGCTATCATTGGTAAGGGTGGAGGAACCATTCGTGAGATTATAGAAGAGTATGGTGTAAGTATTGACATTGATCGTGATACCAATGCTGTTAAAATTACAGGTTCCTCCAAAGAAGATGTTAATGGAGCAAAAGAGTTTATAGATGCTATTACTTCTGTACCAGTTAAAAAACAGATGGTATATGAAGTTAACAAACAATACGCAGGTAAAATTAAGAAGATAGTTGAGTTTGGTATGTTTATAGAGATGCCAGATGGTTTTGATGCCTTACTTCATATCTCTAAAGTTGCTAAAGAGCGTGTTAATAACCTTGGTGAGCGATATAATGTTGGTGATGCTATTGATATTATTGTTATGGAGCAAAAAGGTAAGAAAGTAGAGCTTTGTACTCCTGCTTATTTACTTTAATGTTTTTTATTTATTGGTTATGAAGTTCCAGCTTCGTAACCTAATATAGGAGTACTAATTTTAAAAAGAGTTGTTGTTCTAATAGGTATTCATTAAGTTTACCCTAAATATCCTCTCAACTCCCCCTCAATCTTCTCTTTCAAACTCAAAGGCTCAACAACTTTCACATAAGGCAACCATCTTTTAATCAGCTCTTCTATCTCTTTCTCTTGTGTAACATGATAAGAAATCAGTAAATTTCCATTCTCTTTTGTTTTCAATATCTGCTGAGAACTCAAAAACTTTTTTGATTTAAAGTAGAAAGCCTTAGATTCATCTACTTCTAAAACCACCTCTATAAGATACTTTCTAAATCCCTCTTGGTATCGTGCAAAAGGTGTCTGCATATATTTTATAAAGTCTTCTATTTCACGATTTTTATGAAAAGTTTTTGAACTATCTTTTATCTCTTTTATTTTAGAAATTCTATAGAGTGAAAAAGAGAAATTATAAGCCTCTACTTCACAAGCCAAATAGAAGTTTTCATTCATAAAAACTATTTTATACGGTTTGACCTCATACTCTTCAACTCTCTCTTTTACCATATAGTTTATGCTTATGTACTTTTGATAATAGATAGCTTTTTCAAGCTCTTTCATCATAGTGTAGTTATCTTTTTTAGACTCAAAAGGTTTTGTTTTAAACTCATAAAGCTTTTTTGTCTCTTTTAATTTATGCTCTATAATAGACTTTGTTGAAGTATCTATATCAAGGCTTTTAAAAAGGTCACTTCGTTGAGCTATACTAAAAGTTTGAATTAGAAGTGATAAATTTCGCTCATCTAAAAATTGGTCAAAAGCTTTTTTAGTAATGGCTTTATAGCACCCTTTCTCGCCACGAATTAACTCAAAAGAGTTAGGAAAAACCTCTTTTATAACATCTAAATCTCGTCTAATTGTCTTTTCACTTTTGTTTTCCCATAAAATATCATTTTTTAAACTCTCTATGCAGACTTTTTGACCGTTATTGAAGCGTTTTAGGAGTTCTAGGACTCTTTGGGTTTGATTTGTCATTTTTTTATCTTTTGTAAAATGGTTTGAAGCATTTCGAACCATTTAATTAGTTGTTCTTTTGATATTTTCCGTTCAATTACTTTCTTACAAAAATCTTTATCATCATATTCTTTATCTTGATGTATAATATAATTTCTTACACAAACTATACATTTTATTTGACTATGTATATCATCAGATGTAAGACCTAACTTATTATGCATAATAGCTCTAATTTTATTTTCAACAGATATATTACCCTGCCCCCTATAAAACTTATTATTTTCACTTTTAATATGTTCTAAATCTGTTATTATCTCTTTTTTTCTATATTGATAATATCTAGTATTTTGTACTATTGTATTATTATCTCTCCAATAAGCTTTTTTATCTTTTTCTTTAATATATAAAGAAGTTACTATCTCAATACATTTAAAAATAGCAAATATAGCATAGTTAAATTTATTTCCCATACTACTATCTAATATTTCAAATACTGATTTGACTTCAAAATTTATCTCTTTTGATAAATTTAACTCTAAAATATCTTCTGAAGTTTTCCAAACCTCTTTTAAATACTGTTTCTCTAAACCTTTATCAACTAGCTTTATAAATTTATTAATATTTGAAATTGTATCTATTGATATATCATTTGGATGTTCTTTTTTTATATAGCCTAATATTTTATAATCATATAACTTGTCAAGTATGGTACTTTTACTTGTCGCAGTTAACATAATTACTTGAATACCTGCATTTATTTTATGTATTCTCTGTAATATTTTTATGCCTATGAAATCATCAATATCTGTTTCGTCATTATTATCATTTGCTATAAGGCGAAGGTCTAAAACAACTACATCAGGATTAACTTTCTTTATCTTTTCATCAATTAGATAATAAGAATAGTTATTTAATTCCTTCTTATCTTTAAAATTATAATCCAAAGCTTTATAATCAATTTTTTTATCTTTTGGAAAAATTTGCTCTAAAATATCATTCCAACCCTTATCTGCCTTATCATCTATAAATAAAACTTTTCCTTTTTTTTTTGAAGAGATAATTTTATCACTAGAGTTTACTATTTGATATTTTGCTTTTAAATATTTAAAATAGAGCATTGAAGCTATTTTTTCTTTATTTTGATTGATAACTTCTGAATCATTTATCTTTAAAAACTCTGCCCACCTATCTATTGCCCACTCATTAGCAATATTGTGATTTGTAGATTTTTCAGGTGCTTGGATTTCTAGTTGATTTAAAAATTTAAATTCATGATTTTGTTTAAACTTTTTTTGATTAAAAGTTTCAATGGTCGTTTTACTATTTGAAGATAAAAAAATATTTTTTGTAAAAAGTATTCGAGCAAGTGGAGAGAGTTTGTTAAGTGTATAGCCGTCAATATCACTTAATATTATAATCGGTATATATCTTGTATTTTTTAGCTCTTCTGATAACCTAATATGATGAGCAACTACTAATCCATACAACTCTAAATAATTCAAAGATAGTGAATCTTTTATATAGATAATATCAAAGTTTTTCTTTTTAAGTTTTCCTAAAATATCCTCTGAAATATATTTATCCAAATTATTATATTTACTATTAGCAAAATGAAAATGTATAATATTATCTTTGAAAAGTTTTCTAAAACTCTTTGGTGTATTATCTGATTCTATTAATAAAGGCTTATTCATTTGCTTCACGATATATAAGATTTTTTAGATTTTTTGCTATTAAGTTTATCTCTTCAATCTCTATTTCATCATCAAAATCTAAATCTTTAAAAATAGAGTCATAATCCTCTTTATTTATTACTTTTTTTAATTCTAATAAATTACAATCATCTTCAAAATCATCAAAATCAATATCATCATCTCTATTATTTTCAATAAATAGATTAATATTTTGAAGTGTATTTAATAAAATATTTAACTTCCACTTTTGACCATAAGCCAACATAAATATATCTGCTTGTTTTTTTTCATTTTCATCTAAATAGATTTCTATATTTTCATAAAGTTTTGTTTTACTTAGTATTTGGGTATTTTTATTAAAAAAAGGTTGAGAGTTGTTACCTGAAAATTTTACCAAATATTTTGATTTACAATAAGATTCCAATACTTGAAAAAGCATTTTCCGTTCATCTTCAAAATATATATTTTCAT
>JALWLW010000075.1 GCA_027081065.1 Campylobacteraceae bacterium | reverse complement strand
GAAGTGAAAGCTTTTGTAAAGAAAAAACTTGTGTTTGAGGGAACTTTTACAACCTTTGTGTTAGATGAGCATGTTTTAGGAGACTCTTAATAGATGTCACAAGGTACGATGACAGTTAGCTCTTTAAATATTAAGATTAAGTCTTTATTAGAGACTACTTTTATGCACATCTTGGTAGAAGGTGAAGTCTCTTCTGTGACGTATCATAACTCTGGACATGTCTATTTCTCCATAAAAGATAAAGAGTCAAGTATTAAGTGTGTGATGTTTCGCTCAAATGCTTCATGTATGAAGTTTAGGCTAGAGCGTGGGCAACATGTGGTGGTCAATGGCTCGATTTCTGTTTATACCCCTCGTGGAGAGTATCAGCTCATGACGGTGAGTGTTGAGCCTTTTGGGCAAGGGGCTTTGGCTTTGGCATATGAACAACTCAAAGAGAAGTTACAAAAAAAAGGCTATTTTGAATTAGAGAGAAAAAAAGAACAGCCAAAATATATTAAAAAAATAGCATTGGTAACAGCTTCAAAAAGTGCAGCCTTGCAAGACATGCTCAAAATCATCGAGAAGCGTTGGCGACTTCTTGAGGTAGTGGTGATTGATACTTTGGTACAAGGTGATAGGTCTGCTCCACAAATAGCCGAGGCTTTGGTGTATGCAGACAGTTTAGAATGTGATGCCATTGTTGTTGGACGTGGTGGTGGAAGCAAAGAGGACTTATGGGCATTTAACGAAGAGGTTGTGGCTGATGCTATTTTTAATCTTAATACCTTTGTGGTCTCAGCTGTTGGGCATGAGGTTGATGTTCAGATAAGTGACTTTGTAGCCGACCTAAGAGCTCCTACCCCATCAGCTGCAATGGAGATGATATTACCTGACCAAAATGAGATACTCTATACACTTTCAGAGATGCAAGAACGTTATGCTCGTGTGATGCAACAAATTTTAGCCAATAAAGAGCAAAATTTAAAAGCGTTTCAAGAGGAGTTTGCACGACATTCTGTTTCACGTAAACTAAGCCTTATTGAGCAAGAGTTTAAAACATTAGAAAGTGAGTTTAAGCGTGTTATACAGTATCAGATGACACAATATGAAAATAGAGTTCAGCCCTTAAAGGGTGAGTTGAAAGAGAAATTAGTTTATGCTTTAGAGCGAAAAACTGCACAACTTAGAACTTTGGAAGAGAAGATGAAGCTTTACAATCCTAAAGAGAAACAACAAGAGGGTTGGGCAGAGGTAATTTTAAATGGAAAACGTGTTGATTTGGACTTGATTGAAAAAGAGGACAAGTTTGTGATTAGCGATACGAAGACAAAAGTAGAAGTACTTTGTCTTGGTAAAGAAAAACTATAAAAAGAAGAAAAAAGTGAAAAAAATTATGGATAATTTGTTTTGGATAGTGTTGGTACTGTTAGGTGTGTATGTGTTGTATTCTAAAGGTTTCATTATGACCAACTTTGAGTCTCTTAGCCCCAAAGTAGCTTATGAGATGATTCAAAATGATGACGATAACTTAACCATATTAGACGTACGCACCCCAGAAGAGTTTAAAAAAGATGGTCGCATAGCAGGGGCAAAACTTATTCCTGTAGATGTTTTAAGTAAAAACCTCAATATGCTTGACAAGTCTAAAAAGGTCTTAGTCTATTGTCGTAGTGGAAGCCGTTCTGTCTATGCTGCTAGAGTTTTAGAATCTAATGGTTTTGTACCCTTAAATCTAAGTGGAGGTATCAATGCTTGGAAAGCTGAGAAGCTTCCTGTGGAGTAAAAGGCGTTAATATGAAAATTCTGATATTAGACATCTTCTAACTTAGTCAAATCTTCAACCCCTGCCATATCAGATAACATTCGTGTGTAGATGGTCAGTAGACGTTGAAGTTTTGCTAACTCTTCTCTAAACTCATCGCATTTATGCTCTTTTTCAAAAGCACCGTCTATAGACTCTTTGTGCCATTTCGCTGTAAATGGTCGAATGACTTGGTTTAAAACGACAATGGCTATTTTAGAAAACTCTTCTGCGTCTCTTCCATGTTTTTTAAGTACATCCCGAGTTAAAGCAAAAAGAGCAAATACAGAGTTAAGAGCTGTCTGTTCATCTCCATGTTCTTTAGGTAGTGGTTGGGTTGTAATGCGTGTGAGTAGCTCAACATACAAATCCCAAGCAGCAGCTTTATCTGCCTCTTGTGGTTTGAACTCCATATCTAAAAATGGGGTTTTGATTTTTAGTGAGGTCATGTCCCAATTTTCTAGCCATTTTTTCCATTTCATTTTTCTTTTCCTTTTTAATTTTTCTAATCAAAAAATATCTTCTTAAAATCATCAATCTTAATCACATTAATTTTAGGAAACTCTATCTCTTTTAAAATATTAAAATGTCTATCATTAGAGACAAGTACATCACTATTTGAGATAAGATAACAATCTACAAACTTATTATCATCTTTGTCATCAGCAATTAAATCCCATTTGAAAAAAGGTGTCACCAATATAACATTTTCTAAAAGTAGTAGCGTTCTAATAACATCTTTAGCAACTTCTTCATTGTATTTTGATGAGATTATTTCTTCATATTCAAGTAATACTTCATTGCTAATATAAAGTTCATAAGTATTATTTAAAAGGTTTGAAAATATCCAATGATATTTGGATTTAGAGGAGATAGATACCAATAAGATATTGGTGTCTAAAACAACTCTTAGCCTATTTTGCATCTAACCATCTGTCCATTTCATCATTGTTAAAACCTTTTACATCCCAAATAGCGTCAGCTTTATTCACAGCTTTTTGTGCAAAAAATTTAGCTAAATAATTTTTCATATCAAGAAGTTCACTTTCTTGAATATTGGTTGAGTAGAGCTTTAGTAACTCCAATTGGATATTTGAAAAATTTTGATTTACTCTTAATTCTTGCATTTTATGACTCCTTCTTTTTGATTTATTATAGCATAAATTAATTTCAGTATAATAGTAAAATCAAGGGAGAAAAAATGGGAGAAAAACACTACAAAGCATTCATAAGCTACTCACACGAAGATGAAGCGTTTGGTTCATGGCTTCACACAGAGTTAGAAAAATATAAAATCCCAAAAAAGCTACAAGAAGATTATCCTAACTTACCAAAGACTCTCTACCCAATATTTCGAGATAGATATGAGCTAAATTCTGGGGATGATTTGGGTGTAGAGATACCCAAGGCTCTTGAAAAATCTGATGCACTTATTGTGGTCTGTTCTATCAAATCGGCTGATTCTAAATGGGTTAACAAAGAGATTATAGATTTTAAGATGATGTATGGGGAGGATAGGATTTTTCCTATTATTTTAGATGGTGAGCCTTTTGCTAGAGAGAGAGTGATAAGTTTGATGATGAGTTAGAGTGTTTTCCTGAGGCTTTGAAGTATAAGATAGATAGCAAGGGGAATTTAACCAATGAGCAGACTTCTATTTTGGCTAGTAGTGCTATTGAGAAAGAGGATGGGCGAGAACTTGCTAAGTTAAAGTTGATTGCTGGGGTTTTGGGTGTTCCTTTTGGGGAGTTTTATCGGAGGGATGAGGAGCAGAAGAGGAGGGATAGGAATAAAGTTATTGGTATTTGGAGTTTTGTTTCTTTAGTGATAATTGGATTTTTTATTTTTAGTTGGATTCAGAAAAATAAAATTGAAGAGAATGAGAAGAAAGCGAATCTTAATTTAGGTAAACTATATATCGAAAAGTCTAAAGAAAAACTTCGTATTCAAAATGATACAGAAGCAAATTTATATGCATATTTAGCACTTGATGTGTTGAATAAGCTAGATAATAACTTAAGTAGTCAAGCTAAAAGTATAATTATTAATAATTCATATGCAGGTATTATATTTAGTAAAATATTAGATGGTCATCCAAATTGCTTGGTATCCTCAAATGATGGTAGTATTATCGCGATAGGTTACAATAATGGACGAATAGAGTTAAGAAAATCATCCTCTGGTGCATTAGTTAAAAT
>JALWLW010000074.1 GCA_027081065.1 Campylobacteraceae bacterium | reverse complement strand
GACATCTAAACTTACCTGATGCTGGAGGAACAATAATCACATTACCATCATCCATATTGTCTAATTGCCTTTTAAGTGCAAGGTGTTCACTCCCTGGCATTAATGCTGCTGGACATGCATGTGCTACGGCATTAATTTTAGCTGCATCCCATGTTGGGAATTGCTTTTCGTAATCATAGGCAATACCGGGAGAAAGTACAAGAATGTCATAAGAAATATCACCCGTTGTAGTAGTAACTTTTTTCGCTTTTCTATCAATTGCTGTTACTTCACCTTGGTGAAAGTTGTAACCATGTGTTTGTGCAGGTTCATAATAATCATGTGTAAGTTGAGCTAAACTCATGCTCTCTAAACCACCAAGGTAAAGGTTAGAAACAGGACAAGACATAAAAATATCTTTTTTCTCGATAACTGTTACGTCAATTGACTTGTCTTGTTTTTTAAGCTCTTTAGCCATGGTTAGTCCACCCCAACCACCACCAATGATAACAACTGATTTACCAGATGTTTTTGATGCTGCTTTAGCTTCTGTTGTTACTGCTGCTGGTACTACTGCTACTGCAGCTGCAACACCTGCAAGTTTAAATAAATCTCTTCTTTCCATACTCATGAAGTATCCTTTAAAATGTTTTTGTATGTTGATGATAACGCAGAAAAGTTCAACAAAAGATAAAATAATCGTTTTATCTTCATAAATTTTTTTGAAGTGTAACATTTATTATCTTGATTAAGTTTTTTTTTATTTAAGATAATAATTATCATTAGTTTTAATTATGCTTATTGGCTTTTCTTGCTTAATATAATACTTGTTTATTACTTTTTATTATTTTCAAATTATGTTACAATAGAATATACAAAATTATCATGGGAGTGGTAGGGATGAAAAAAAATATATTAAGTGCAATACTATTTGTTTGTTTTGCAGGTTGTGCACATGAGCACCAAATTAATATAGGAGAGGTCACTTTAAAAAAAAATAAAACACCTTTGTTAAAACAACAGGAGTACTATATGTCTTTTACGCAAGAGTATTATGATAATAAAATGTACCCTTTAAGTAAATATTGTAATGATCAACGGACTTATTTAGCTGATGATAAGTTTTCTACAGAAACTTATCTTAAAGTTGAAAATGAAAGAACGAAGCAAAGTCGTGTAGGTAAGTATCCTATTTGGTTTCTTCTTAATGATGATGCCTCTAATATTTTTTGTATTCGTAAAAGTACAAATTTTATTAATTCTGAACCTTTTGTTGTAAATTCATCAGATAAATTATCAGTGAAGTTACTTCAAAAAAATGAAGCTTCGACAGCTGTTCCTGTACAAGAACTAGGAATTTTAATTGATTTCGTTTCCTTGGTTGTACCAAGGACTGCTAATTTTTTATTGAAAGCTAATAATATTATTAAAGATCCTATCGCTCAAAATTACTTGAATTTAATGGATGAATCTTTTAAGCACGGAGATTTAGATGGTACGAAAAGCAAAGACTTTAATACTCAAACAACGGCATTAAAAGTTAAATTGTATGTTCCTACAAAAGAGAGTGGTAAACGAGAGTTAGGATATATTTTACTGAAACCAAAATATCGAGTTACTTTAACGACTGTTCCTACCCATAATAGTATTCCAAATTTTAGATTCATTTATAATAGTTCTGATCCTCAAGTTGAAGACTTAATGCAGTATGTATTGAAAAAAAGAGGAATACCAATTCAAGTAATTGTTGATAATTTTAAACAAGTGGCAAATGAACACATAATGGAAGCATTGATCTCTTTAGATACCCATTTGGTTAATCGTTTTACACGTTTTGATAGGGCACTCATTTTAACTCTTGCTTTACGTCAAAGTGATTTTTATAAAAACTTTATACAAAGTATTCGCCATAAAGATGTCAAGATTGTACAACAGTATTTAGATTTTTTAACCAACAGTCAAAACCCTTTAGAGCATCTAAGTGAAGAGTTAAGGGTTAGCCAATGTGAGTACCATGATTTAATGAAAAAAGCTCAAAAGTTAGTTAAAGATTCAAATGATTTAATAAAAGAGGAGAATGAAGAGGCAGAGCGTATTAAAGAGGAGTTACGACGTCATCAAATCGCAATGCAAGGTCTTGAGAATTTTCTAAGTCCTGTGGCTAATTGGAATTATATGAAGCAAATGTTCATGTCTAATGCAACCATTGTAAGTAGCTTAGGAGAGAGTTTAACTTTAGAAAATTTAATGGAACGTTACAATCGAGAAAGCAATGTTTCTGAGTATGGATGTTATGTTGACTTAGCAAGTTCGATTCATGGTACAAGTGTACAAGAGTATTTGATTCACCCTAATTATGTTGATGGAGAAAAATATAACTATATGGCACTTTCAGTAAATAAGCAAAATGAGATAGATGTTATTTTTTATAAGTTGAATTCGGAAAAATATTTAAAGATATCTAAAATGTTTATTGATAAAAATAATCGTTTTATGAGCAGACAGCGTATAAAAGAGGTAATTATAAAATTAAAGGCACGAAGTTGTAATGAAAATATAAGGAGACTATTTTGAGTAGGATAACAGGCTATAGTGACAAAGTTATTGAACGTAGACAAAAACGTTTAATTGTACCTATTATCTATTTTTTAGCTGAAATAGTAGTGCTCTGGTTAGCTTTGACATTAATTCAACTAAACTTTGATATAAGGGAGTGGGAAGTTTGGGCAATGATTATTTTTTTTATTGGACTAGTTTATAGCATCGTTAAAACCTTAGATATTTATCAACGTCAAAAAAGTTATGAAAAATGTGAAAAAGAGTGGAAAGGGTTAAAAGAATAATTTAGTGGTGACCCCTAGGAGATTCGAACTCCTATAACATGGATGAAAACCATGGATCCTAACCATTAGACGAAGGGGCCACTAAATTTAAAAAAGTTACAAACTAATCAATGGTGACCCCTAGGAGATTCGAACTCCTATAACATGGATGAAAACCATGGATCCTAACCATTAGACGAAGGGGCCATTAATTGCTTGTGGACGGAATTATATCAAATTATTCTTAAAATAATCTGAGTTAATAGTTGATTAATTTTGCTATAATACATATTAAAAAAGGTATCAAAATGTTGAAAAATATTTTAATTTTTTTAGGAATGGTATTGCTCTTAAATAGCTGTACAAGTAAGGATGCTAAAAAACAAGAGAGTGCATTTATTGTTATGAAAACTAAGCAAATAAAGTTTGCAGATATGGGTTTTATTTATAGTAATAGTTTAGGGGTAAAAGTTGAAGTATATGCTTCTGGACAACCTCTAGTTAATTTAGAGATAAATAGTCAAAATATATGTTTATCGTTTTTCAAGTGTATGGATAAAGAGCAGTTTAATGAAGAGGTTCTATCTTCTGCTTATCCTCCAACTTTACTTGAAAATATTTTTAATTCAGAAGCTATTTTTGACAAAAAGAATTTAAAAAGAGTAGAAGGTGGTTTTGAACAAAAAATTACTAAAGAAGGTCTTTATGATATTTCTTATTCTGTTGTAAGTGGTAAACGTGTTTTTCGTGATAAAATAAATAAAATTTTAATAAAAGTGAGAGAACAGCGATGAAGTTTGTAGGTGCACATGTAAGCGCAAGTGGTGGGGTAGATAATGCTCCTTTGAATGCTATGAAAATTGGGGCAAAAGCATTTGCTTTTTTTACTAAAAATCAAAGACAATGGGTAGCTAAACCCTTAGAAGAGAAGATGATAGAGAGTTTTAAAACAAATTTAAAGGCATCTGGTATTTCTCCTAAACATGTGCTTCCTCATGATAGTTATTTGATTAATTTAGGTCACCCTGAAATAGAAAAGTTAGAGAAATCACGTGAAGCTTTTATTGATGAGCTTAAGCGTTGTGAACAATTGGGGTTAGAGTTACTTAATTTTCACCCTGGAAGTCACTTGGTAAAAGTTGGCAAACGAGACCCTGAGTATGCTGATAAAATTATGGAAGCTGAATTAAATTGTTTGGATGTAATTGCTGAATCATTAAATATTGCCATTGAAGCAACCAAAGGAATGAATGTTAAGCTAGTCATTGAAAATACAGCAGGGCAAGGAACGAATTTAGGTTACAAGTTTGAGCATTTGGCTCATATTATTAACAAGGTAGATGATAAAAGTAGAGTAGGAGTCTGTTTGGATACTTGTCATACTTTTACAGGAGGGTATGATTTAAGAACACGAGAAGCTTATGATAAAACCATGGATGAGTTTGAACGTTTGGTGGGCTTTGAGTATTTATCAGCCATGCATATTAATGACTCTAAACCAAAGCTTGGAAGCCGTGTTGACCGTCATCACTCTTTAGGAGAAGGTGAGATTGGTTGGGATGCTTTTAGATTTATTATGAATGATGAACGGATGAATGACATTCCTTTGGTTTTAGAAACTATAGATGAAACCATTTGGGACAGAGAGATAGAAGCGATGTATGAGATGGTTGACTCATAATCAATTTGTAAAGGAGATTGTATGAGACTGAGGCAAAAGTTGTAATTGTAAGTTAGTTAAATAATACTCAAAAGTTATTCTGCTATAGATGCGAATAATGATGCATAGAACTAATTAGAAATTGAAAATTTCTAGTTACCATTTTTGAATTGTGTTAGGTGATTTCAGATGGTGGTGCAGATTTATTAACCGTTGGTATTTCATATATTTTTTAATGTTTGAATAGTCTTGACATTTATGTACTGCTTAGTCTATAATATTTCATATAATTAACACTTGGTTAATGCTGGATTGCTATAATCTTAGCCAAGTGTAATAAAATGGAGTCTTACTAATGCATCAAAAACTAGAAAATTTAATGGGTCGCTTTGGCTCATTTATTCATGATAATCCTTTAAAAGTTCTTTTACTGTTAGTGCTTTTATTAGCTTCCCCAATTTACCATGTACCTCAAATAAAGATGGATACTTCAACTGAAGGGTTTATGCATGAGGATGACCCTGTATTGTTGACTTATAACGCTTTTAGAGAGCAGTTTGGGCGTGATGAACGGATTATTCTTGCAATAAAAAGCGACAATATTTTCTCTTTAGATTTTTTGTCAGAATTGAAAAACTTGCACAAAGAGATTGAAGATAAGCTTCCTTATTTGGATGAGGTTACCTCTTTATATAATGTGAGAAATACAAGAGGTGACGGTGATAAGCTTATTACTAATGATTTGCTAGATCCTTTCCCTACTACTCCAGATGAACTTTTAGCCATTAAACAACGCGCAACCTCTTCAGTATTTTATAAAAACTTATTACTTAGTGAAGATGGGAAGATGACAACGATTATTATTGAAACTGATGCATACTCTCATGCAGGAGAGCAAGAAGTTTCAGTAGAAGATGAGTTTTCTGATGGTTTTGATGATGAAGCGACACAAAATACCGTTAATAATAGAGAATTTTTAAGTGATGAAGAAAATCATGAACTCTTAACAGTATTACGTGAGATTACTGACAAATATAAAGCAAAAGGGCTTGAAATATATACAGCAGGATCACCAGCTGTAAATAATGCTTTAAAAGCACAAATGAAAGCCGATATGCAAAAATTTATGCGTATTACTTTTTTAATTATTTTGGTTTTTTTATTTATTGTTTTTAGACGTATTTCGGCTGTTTTTTATCCTCTATTGGTTATTCTTTTTTCTCTATTAACTACCGTAGGGATGATGGCTTGGACGGGTACAGCATTTAAGTTACCAACACAAGTATTACCTTCTTTATTGCTTACAGTCTCTGTAGGGGCGACAGTACATATTTTGTCAGTCTTTTTTGACCGATTTAACAGTATGGGTGATAAAAAAGAGGCACTCTCTTATACCATGAAGCATTCTGGATTAGCCATTGCAATGACGTCTTTAACAACGGCTATTGGGGTTGGTGCATTTTTTGGTTCAGAAGTTGCCCCTATTTCAGATTTAGGACTTTTTGCTTCTTTGGGGGTCATGGTTTCATTATTACTTACATTAACATTGTTACCAGCACTTTTAAGTTTAACAAAACTTAAAGTAAAAGAGAAAAGTAAAGCAGGGAAAATAGATTTACTTATGAAAAAAATGGCAATTATTCCTGTGAAGCATACAAAATTAGTACTCTTTACAAGTTTGGTTATTGTTGTTATTTCTTTGATAGCTGCTACAGAAGTTAAGTTGTCACATTATCCATTAAAATGGTTTCAAGCTGATAATGTTAACCGAGTAGCGACAGAAGTGATTGATGATAAACTGAATGGTTCTGTAACCATTGAAGTGGTTATTGATACCGGTGTAGAGAATGGATGGGTTGACCCTGTACGTTTAGCAAAGTTAGAAGCCTTTGAAAATAAAATTGAAAAGTACAAAGATGACCATATTTATGTAGGAAAAATTGTCTCTTTATCCACTATTGTGAAGGAGACCAATCGTGCATTACATGAAAATAAAGAGGAGTTTTATAGTATACCAACAAATAAAGAATTGGTTTCACAAGAGCTACTTTTATTTGAAAATTCAGGCTCAGATGACTTAGAGGATGTGGTAGATTCACAATTTTCTAAAACAAAGATTAGTATTAAAGTTCCATGGATTGATGCTATTAGAACAACACCTATTCTTGATTATGTAACAAAAGAAGCAAAAGAAGCTTTTGTGGGAGATAAAGTAGAAGTAACAGGTATGATTCCTTTACTTTCTAATACTTTTTCTCATGCTGTTTACTCTTCTTTAGTGAGTTACGCAATTGCAGGGGTGCTAATTACTTTTATGATGATGCTAATTTTAGCTTCAGTACGCTTAGGACTTATCAGCATGATTCCCAATCTTGTTCCTATTATTTTAGGACTTCTTATTATGTATTTTGGTAACATGCCTTTAGATATTTTTACTTTATTAATTGGTTCAATTGCCATTGGATTAGCTGTAGATGACACTATACATTTTATGCACAATTTTAAGCGATACTATCTTGAAAGTAAAGATACTTTAACAGCTATGGAACAAACATTTTTTACTACAGGGAAAGCCATGGTTATTACAACCATTGTTCTTTCATTAGGTTTCTTCTCTTATATGGCTGCGTATATGAGTTCAGTACAAAATTTTGGTATTTTAACAGGTTCAATTATTATTTTTGCACTACTTTCTGATTTACTTTTAGCTCCTGCTTTAATGGTCTTGGCTGTTAAGAAGGGGTGGATTAAATAGTATCTTTATGATATAGTAGTAATAAATTATTTTAATTAAAATATAAGGATTGTTTTATGCAACAGAAGAAAAGGTTTTATTTAATATTAGTGGCGATGCTCATTTTAACAGCTTGTGGAGGAGAAAATACAACTTCTTCTTCAAGTCCCTCTCTTAGTTCTGGAACAATACCTCCAGCAACAACATCTACGCCCACAAATAATGGTACAGAATCAGAGGTAACTTTATCGGGCATAGTTACCTATGATTTTGTACCTTTTAGCTCAAGTGGTTCAGGGGGCTTAAACTATAACAATATCATACAAAAAAAAGTTAGAGGTGCTTTAGTTGAAGTTATTGATAGTTCAGGAAGAACCATTGGTTCAACTGTGACAGATGCTAATGGTTTTTATTCATTATCTGTTACTGGAGCACGGGTAAAGGTTCGTGTATATAGTAAGTTATATAAGGCTAGAGCAGCTGGTGCATCTAGTTGGGATTTTGAGGTTCGAGACAATACAAATTCAAATGCACTCTATAGTATGGAAGGTTCACTGTCTTCTTTGGGAACAGGGAGTAGACAAACACGTAATTTAAATGCCAGTTCAGGGTGGGGAGGTAGCTCTTATAGTTCAAAACGTGTAGCTGCACCTTTTGCTATTTTAGATGTAGTCTATCAAGCAGTGCAAAAAGTTAAAACAGCACAAAGTGATGTTGTTTTCCCTCCTTTAGATATTTTTTGGTCAAAATATAATATTGCTGCGAGTGGAAATAAAAATTTAGGGCAAATTATTACTTCACATTATGATGGGGAGTCTATTTATATTTTAGGTGCTGAAGATTCTGATACCGATGAGTATGATACAGCTGTTGTTGCCCATGAGTGGGGACACTATTATGAAAATCAGTTTTCACGTTCAGATAGTTTAGGTGGTGGACATAGTAGAGGGGATATGCTAGATATTCGTCTTGCTTTTGGAGAGGGGTTTGGAACAGCCATTGGTTGTATGATTATTGATAGCCCTTTATATCAAGATTCATCCTCTTCAAGACAATCATCTACAGGGGTTTATGCAAACTTAGAAAATGGTGGCTCAACAACCAATGCTGGTTGGTATAATGAGGCATCTATTTACCATATACTTTATGATATATATGATAGTCAAGATGATGCAGGGGATACGCTTTCTTTAGGCTTTACACCTATTCATAAAGTATTTATAAATCATCAAAAAGATACTCCAGCATTTACCAGTATTTTTAGTTTTATTACAGGTCTAAAAGCAGAAGTTCCTGGTAATGATACAGCCATAGATGCATTGACAAGTAATGAAAGTATTGCACCTATTACGGATATTTATGGAACAGGTAGAATTAATAGGGTATTAGAGAATGCAAATCCATTGTATGCTGATTTACGTGTAGGAAGCTCAGTAAATATTGTAACAAATTACTCAGCAAGTGCAAGTACAAGTTCTAGTAAATTAGGTACTTATAATTTTATAAAGATTACAATACCAGCCAGTGGTAGGTATCAGTTTAACATTAGTCAAGTTGGAGGTAGTGGAACACCTGACCCTGATATGCTACTTTATGAAAGTGGCTCAAGTCAAGAAATTGCCTCAGCTCTTGCTGAAGGGGTAACGGATTCATTGAGTGTGAATTTAAGTGCTGGAACTTACCGAATGGCTGTTATTGTCTATAACCAAAATTCGGGAAATATATTTAACATTACATTAAACTAAGGAATATTTAAAATGAAAACATTAAGAATTATAGTAGCATCAAGTATGCTTTTAAGCGTCTCATCAATAGCAATGACATCAAAAGTAAAAGATGATAATAAAACAGTATACAGTGTACTTGAGGGAACAACGGTAGATCAAGTAGCTAAACCAGGATTGGCAATAGATTTATCATATAAATCTCAACATGTAGAGGTAGGTGAGACAAGTAATGTTAATGTGGTTTTAACAACGGGGCTTAGTAAAGGTACTTTAAAGGTAAATATTAAAGCTTTAGATGATAGTTTATTGAATGAAGAAAAAAATTTAGAATTTGATTTGTCAAAAGGAGAAAAAAGTTTTCCTATAGCACTTCAAGTTTCATCAGCAGAAGATGGTATTCACTATCTTAACTTTACTCTCTCAGTAGAAGGAGAAGGGTCAAGAGTTGTGGCTGTCCCTGTTAATGTTGGAACAATTTCTACTAAAGTAGACAACAAGGTAGTTACTACAACTGATAAAGGAGTAACAGTTTCTGTAGCAGCTGCAGAAGAAGAGATTCAATAAGTAAAAAATTGGTTACTTATTTACTCAGTATAGTAAAAAAGATAACCTTTTCTTATTCTTTAACATATAAATTAAATCAACTATTATTCACCTAAACCCTTAAGAAAATGGACTTTTTTAGGGGGTTTATAATATTCCCTAACAATTATTATTTTATTTTATACTCCTTTATATAAGTAGTAATAATATTAAACTTTCAAAAAAATTTATAAAAAAACTACTCTTAGAAGTTTAATAAAAAATAAAATGATAAATAATAAGATTTTAGGAAATAGAGGAGTTAATAATGAATAGTGTTGATATAAGTAGAAGTTTTCAAGCTTTGTCAAGAGGAGAGACGGGAACCATGGTCTATATCGCTCAAAAAATTTTAAATACAATTGGTTATGAATTAAAAGAAGATGGTATTTTTTCGTATGAGATGGAAAAAATAGTTAAAGCTTTTCAATCATCTCAAAAAACTTTAGTTGTAGATGGGATTATTGGCTACAAAACAATGAAAGAGATGGATGAAGTTAGTAGTATCATTTAATATCATAAAGAACTATTGAATTTTAATTTTGTTCTTTTCTATTATTATGCTATCATTATTATTAAGTAATGGGAAAAGGTAGTAATAGATGAGTAAATTAATAAAACCTATTGAATATGCTTCATCACAGGGAATATCACGTCAAGCTGTTTATGCAAAAATTAAAAAAGGGACATTGCTCTCTAAAACGGTTGATGGAAAGATTTATATTGTGGTAGATGAAGTTGAAAATAAAGAAGAGACTAATAAAATTTCAGAAGAGAAAGTTGCTCCTCATCTTGTTGATGTAAAAGAGCTCTTGACCTCTAAAGATCAAACTATTTCAGTATTACAAGAGAGCATTTCTGATCTTAAGCATACCAATACCGAAATAAATACAACACTTAGAGGGGAAATTGAACTTTTAAAGCAAGTATTTAGTGAAATGCGTAACCTTTATGTAAAACAAGTTGATTATATGGTTATAGATAAGCAAAAGGAATTAGAGAGTCAATCAGCTCCTATTGAAGCACTCTCTTTAACAGAGCGTATTGAAGATGAAGATTGTTGGATAACTTTAGACGAATTTTTTGAACGTTGTAAAATTTCTAAAGAAAAACGAAAAATTAAAGTCATGAAACGTCTTCGTAAAGCATTTATGAATGATGATAAGCGTATTAAAATGGAAGATGATACTATTTTTGTAAGTTGCTATCATTTTTATGAAGATATTTTGAATAAAAAAGCTTAAGTATATATGAGATTAATTGCACGTTTTGCTCAAGAAAAAGAAGCATTTTTTGAGGTTATTACAGTTTATGACGAACGTACTGTTAAAGAACGACTTAATAAAAAAACACCTGCTCTAATTTCAATTGCAGGAGAATATCCAGCTGCAACTTGGTTTGAACGTAAAATTACTGATGATTTTGGTATTGAAATACTTTATAGTAATGATAAACGTCCTTTAGTTTATCATAAACACTTTTCTGATACTTGTTACCCTATGAGAAAAGCATTTACAACGAAAACTTTAGAATACAAAAAAGTAGAAGAACTTGAAGATAAAGATACTCAGAGGGTAAGTATTGGACCTACACACCCTTTTCATTTAGAGTCATGTCAGTTTCAAGTTTTTGATAAAGAAAATACTATTTTAAATTTTGAAGCAAAAACCTTTTATAAATATAGAGGTATTGAAAAAATGTTGGAAGGATTAAGCCTTGAAGAGGCAGCACCTATTATTGAACGTATTTCAGCTTCTCAGACAATTGCTTATCAGATAGCTTTTTTAGATATTAAGCTACAAGCTTCTAAAAAAACTTTACCAATTATGCTTCAAAAAAGACATCTGTTTTTACTTGAACTAGAAAGAATTATTAATCATTTGACGGATTTATCTATGTTATGTCAATTGGTTGGGTTTAAAGATGGGGCAAATTTTTTTATAGTGTTTGTAGAAGATGCAAGAAATATTATGAAAAAATTAACAGGTCATCGTTTTGGTTTCTCGTCTATAAAAATAGATATTGAGTCTATTAATATAGATGAAGTATATGAATTTTTATTTTTTTTAGAAAAAAAGTTACTTGAATTTCAAAAATGGATTGAGACAAAAGATAAAATCTTATGGGATACACTTCTTTTGGGAGAAATATCAAGAAATCAAGTAATTGACTATGGTTTAGTAGGATTAATGGCACGTTCTGCAGGTATTAGGTTAGATAGAAGAGAAGAAGATGAGTTCTATTTAAACCATGATTTTCATATAAATCTTGAAGAAGTAGGAGATACTTTTGGTCGATTTAATGTCCGAATAACGGAGATATTAAGTTCGTTACGAATTATGAGAAGCTTAGCAAACCAGAATCTCTTACCTTTTTTCTTAGGTACAATGGTTGATGGTGAATACTACTCATATGTTGAGAGTTCAGCTGGTGAAGTTATGATGTACATAGCACTTAAAGATTCTAAAATAGAGCGATTTTTTTTACGTGACCCAAGTTTTTTAAATGCACAAGCATTACCTCTATTTTTAAAAGATACTAATGTTTCAAAACTGGATTTAGTTATTAAGAGTATACCTCTTAATATATCAGCTATAGATTTATAAGGTTATAAGATGCTTGGACTGTTTAAAGAAAAATTTACCATTAGTAATAGTAAAAAAAGAGCTAAAGCTTCATTTATGTTGGATATAGAAAAAGGATTAAAGAGAATCATTAAAGAAAAATTTTCTTCTGTATTAAAATTATATATTTTTGATACAGGCTCATGTAATGGTTGTGAGTTAGAGTTGCAATTACTCTTCTCTCCTTTACATAATTTAGCCTCTGTAGGCATAGAAGTTGTTTATAATGCTTCTGAAGCAGACATTGTATGTCTCACAGGTCTCATGACGCAAAATATCTCCTTGGAATTGGAACAAGTAGTTGATGCATTAAAAGAGCCTAAACATATTGTCACAATAGGAGATTGTACTTTGTTTTGTACATCATTTAAAAACAATTTTGCATTAATGGAAAAAGAAGAGAAGAGCTTTTTTACACCTTCTTTTCATATTGCTGGTTGTCCACCAGAACCTCAGGATTTGGTAGAGGGGCTATATATGTATTTAAAGATGGTTTAGCTCTTTGTTAAGAGTAAAATTAACATTTTCACCTTGAAAGGTTTGTTGACTTTGGTTACTTTTTAAAAAATACTAAATTATCAATGATTTTAAAGCTGCCAATTAATAACATCTTGATGATGCTTTTTTAAATAGGTATTGACCCTAGAAAAAGGTTTTGAACCCCAAAAACCACGATAAGCTGAAAGAGGTGAGGGATGAGGATCTTTAATAATGAGATGTTTTGACCCATCTATAAATTTACTTTTTTTTTGAGCATATGCACCCCATAAAATGAATACTATATGTTCACATTTATCATTAACAACTTGTATTATTTTGTCTGTAAATCTCTCCCATCCTTTATTTTTGTGAGCATTGGCTTTGCCTTTTTCTACAGTTAAAATAGTATTTAAAAGTAAAACTCCTTGCTCTGTCCAAGGCTGCAAGTTGGCTGTATGTGTATTGTCAATGTTTAGGTCGGATTTTAATTCTTTGTAGATGTTTTGTAAGGACTTTGGTAGAGGAGCGATGGGGTCAAGAGCTGAGAAACAAAGACCATGAGCATGTCCCAAAGTAGGGTAAGGGTCTTGACCTAAGATGAGTACTTTTACTTCTTGAAGTGGTGTAGCGTTTAAAGCATTAAACCATTGTGTCTCATTAGGTAAAATATCTCTTCCTTGCTTCTTTTCTTGATCTAAGAAGCTTGTTAGTTCTTGCATGTAGTCTTGATTAAACTCATCTTTTAGAATTTTTTTCCAAGAGTTTTCTTTAATATTTTGATACACATTTTCAACTTTTTAAAAAATAAGATAACTATTATACTATAAAAAATTATAGGATTTAGTTCCGTAGTATGTTATACTAAAGTATTTTATGAAACAGATGATAAAAATAGATGCCTAATATTATTTACAAAACAGAACAAATAGAGTTTAAACTCATAAGAAAAGCTAGAATGAAAAAAACCTACATTCAAGTAACTTCTGAGGGGGTAGTTGTAAAGACCAACAAAAGCAAAAGCATGAGAGAGATTAACGCATTTGTAACTAAAAAATCGGCTTGGATTAGCAAACATTTAGAAAATTTAAAAGCTAAAAAAGTAGATGAAGCACTGGTGACTGGGTCGCGTCTTTATTATTTAGGGAAAAGTTATTCTGTTGAGATAGTAGAGGAATTAGAAGCTCCAAAGAAGCTAAGCATCGAATTTATTAATGATAAGTTTTTAATAAAAGCTAAAAAAGGCATAACACAAGAAGAGTTAACATGGCTTGTCAATATGTTCTACAAAGAAAAAGCCATAGAGACCATTAGCCCATTGGTACAGTTGTGGTCACAGAAAATGAATCTAATGCCCACTCATGTAGGCTACCGAAAAGCCAAGACACGTTGGGGTTCTTGTAGTGGACGAGATAGAATCTCATTTAACTACTACCTAATGAAGCTATCTTCCGATTGCATTGAGTATGTGGTAGTACATGAATTGTCACATATTAAGCATAAGAATCATTCGAGTGATTTTTGGGGTTTAGTACAGCAGTATCTTAGCGACTATAAAGCTAGAGAAGATAAAATTAGAGAGTTTGAGAAAGTTATATAATGAAACAGGGAGATAATTAATGAGCTTCAAGCACCAACTAGCCTATTCAGCATCAGCAGGGTCAGGTAAAACATTTGCCCTTTCTGTTCGTTACCTCTCTTTACTTTTTATGGGGGAAGAACCCAGTACCATTTTAGCTGCAACTTTTACCAACAAAGCAGCTGCTGAGATGAAGCAGAGGGTTATTTCTTTACTTATTAATTTAGAAGAGAAGAAAGTAGAGTTAGCTGAGATTGCTAAACAGACAGGGTTATCTGAGCTTGAACTTTTAGAAAAGCAACCAGCTGTGCTTGAAAACTTTTTGTCTACTTCAAATTTCATTGTGACTTTAGACAGTTTTTTTACCTCTATTTTACGTTCTGCTTCGCTTTACATTGACATAGAACCAGACTTTGTCACCAAAGAGATAGACGACAACACCAAAGAAGAGAACTTTTTAGAAGAGCTTCAAGCCAATTCACTTTTGCATGAGTTGGTGAAACTTGCCATGAACATTGAAGACAAACGCTTTTTGAAGATGTTTGAGCTGATGCAAAACTTCTACAAAATAGACCCACTTCTACCTGATGTACAGTATGAACTAAGTTCGAGTGTTGAGCTTGAAAATAACATAGATGTCTTGCGTGACGAACTACATAGATTGGTAGTTGAATCGGGTGCTTCTAAAACAGCTGTGAAAAACTTTGAGCCTATGGACGTAAAAGCATTGTTTAAAAAGTCGGTGTTTGAAAAGGCTTCTTTGCTTGAGCATCGAAACTATAAGAAGTATGTAGAAAAAAACCCAGCCATTGAAGAGAAATTTTTAGAGCTTAAAAAGTTGTTGGCTTCATGGGCTAGGGTGAAAGAGCAAGTGGTGTTGCATAACCTTTTTCAAGTTTATGATTACTATAAAAATGCGAACATAAGCACGGCTAGACAGTTGGGGGTTTTGAGTTTTGATGATCTTACTTACTTTACCCATCGGCTTTTACATGAGAGCATTAACAAAGAGTTTTTGTACTTTAAGATAGACAGCCGTTTTAGACACATCTTGTTAGATGAATTTCAAGACACTTCAACCTTGCAGTTCTTACTGCTTAAACCTCTCATTGATGAGGTGACAGCAGGGCATGGAACAGCTGAGTTTAGAAGTTTTTTTTATGTAGGCGACACCAAACAGTCGCTTTATCGTTTTAGAGGTGGGGTTGAAGAGTTGTTTGACGCTGTGGCTGCAAGTTACGACATAGACATTGCTCAGATGGATACAAATTATAGAAGTTCTAAGGCTGTAGTAGAACAAGTAAACTTTTGGTTTGAACCTCATATGCAAGGTTATGTTCCCCAAAAGTGTAATGGACTCAAAGATAAAAATGGCAAAGAAATAGAAGGTTATGTTTGCGTGGTTGAAACTGAGGAATTGGTAGATGAAGCCTTAACACAGTTAGAACTTTTACTCTCTAAGAACATTGCCTTAAATGACATAGCTTTTTTAGTCTCTACCAACAAAGATGGAGCGACCAT